>NZ_JAYGHZ010000301.1:0-9168 GCF_034931285.1 Synechococcus sp. BA-120 BA3 | reverse complement strand
CCGCATCCCGGGAGCTCTGCTCCAGAGGTGACAGCACCGCAGGCTGCGCGCTGGCCCTGGTCAGTGGCTCAAGGAGGGGGGCCAGATTTCGTGTCGCATCTGGGCCAGTTTTCGCTGTCGCCTGACAGCGCTGGGAGTACAACAACTTGAGGCCGCATTCGGCCCTCCAGGGGCGTACGCCCCTGGAGGCAGCTCAACCAGCTGCTGCATAACCACCCACTCTCATTGCGCCTGGACCAATGAAGGGGGTCACGTCAAACGAACCGGTGATTGCCGTCCTCCGTCTCGATGGCTGAGCCCCGTAGGGTCTTGCCGTCACACACCAACTGATCCAGACCCTCTGCCCCACCTGGGATCTGGCTGATCATCCAGGCCTGCAGCACCTCGCCGAATTCCTGCAAATGGGCTTTGTTGAACAGGTAGAGGAAGGTGGCATCGGAGGGCCAGCGCTTGAAATTCAGGCCCAAAGCCTGATTCAGCGCTTCCCGGTGTCGTTTGGCGAACGCCTCGAGATCACGGGAGCTCCTGCAGCCGCTCAGGATCCCCAGCACCGCCACCAACAGCAGAAACCACTGCGGGTAACGCACCCCGCGGCGGTAGCGGCCATCGGGAATGGCCTTGAGGAAGCTGATCAGATCATCCGGCGCGCCCAGATCGACTGCAGCGGAGACGGTTTCGGGCATCGGGAGCGGTGAGACCCGCTGACGAAACCCAATGGTGACAGGCCCGCCAAGGCCTACCAGGACAGACTTTTGGGCGGCCCTGGTCGGCCCCCTGCTTTGTGAGCTGCCGAAAAACGCCTGCTGCGTGTGCAGCGCATCTGCCTGGATCAGCACGCCCTCAAGATCCAGCTCCCCAAGCAGCTTCTGGAGGAGCGCCCGCTCATGGTTCGCACCGGTGGCGTAGCAAGCCTGAGCGATCGCCACACCCAAGGCCGCCGAATACAGCGTCACCTGAGCGATGAAAGCTGAACCCCTCCACTGGTGGCCACAATCGAGCCCCGCAGGGTCTTGCCATCACAGACCAGTTGATCCAAACCATCTGCCCCGCCTGGGATCTGGGCAATGGTCCAATCCCGGATGGCGGCGCAGACAGCAACGACATCCACCTGCAGGAAGAAGTAGCGGAAAGCGGAATCGGAGGGAGGACGCTTGAGCTCGATCCCAAGTGACTCCGTGAGCACAGCGTGATGACGCCGAGCAAAACGGTCCAGATCGCGGAGGCTCTCGCACTTGCTCAGGATCCCAAGCACCGCCACCAACAGGAGGTACCAGGCGGGGATGCGAACCCCGCGCCGCATCCGGGCGTCAGGGATAGCCTTGAGGTAGCTGATTAGATCGAGATCGGTTGCGGCAGAAAGGCTTTGGGGCACTGAGAGGTGGCAATCTCACCGACCTGAACCCATGCTCGCAGCCCCGGCAAGACAGCCTTTGGCACACTTTGAATCAGGCCTTAGGGCGGCAGCCGGAACCCGGATCAAAATTGGGCTCTGAATCAACCCATGGCGCTGATTCGGCAACCACTAAGCCAAGCAATTGTGCGAATTGCGCAGTGTTGGCATACCATTGCGCACTCTGCGCATCAGACATGGCTCGGTGGCTTGAGCCATCCTATGGATGGGTATCTGAAGGATTTACGTGAGCTCTCCTTTCCTCAGCTATCTTGAAGCCAACAAGAGGTCTCAAAGACGAAAATCGAAGATATACCGTGAACATATCAACTCTCGGAGGGTATCAAGTGGCAGATTTCCTTATATCTCCGACGAGAAACATGATGGCGAGGGAGCGGCAAATCTAGATAATTCATCGTCTTCGACTGAGTCTATTCGATACAGTTCATGGTTCGCGCCCGATTCAGATCAATCTAATCATTTTCAGTCAGGTCAACCAGAAGTCCCTGTTATTACAGCTTTACAATATAGTACAGGCCCTTCGGATACCAGAGTCCCGCTGCGCGATTACACCCCTCCTATATCTTCAGGGGGAAACAGTCAATTGCCTATAATCGCCTCGGGTTATAATAGCCATCTTTCAGACCCAGACGACGACGAACCAAACAATACTGACACAGAAGAAAATAGTTTGCGAGGCCAACTTAAAAAGCTTCCCTCTGAAACCGATAAATACGAATTCGAAGATTATGCATCCGATAGTCAATGGATAGGCGGTGGTCACACCGCCCAAGAGTTAACTAAATTCTTTATCTACCAGTCCGACATTGCGAATGGGACGCTAATTCTCGACAAGCCTGGCCATTACATTATAATGGAAGATCTAAGTTTCAATCCAAATGCGGTTGGCACTCAGGTCTTTGGAGTTGATGCACAGAGGCTTGGTTTACAAGATGGCGATCTTCTTGACTCCTATCGATCTGGCGGTCCACTTCCAAGTCAATTCACAGTGGCTGGAGGTCCTTATGATCCCAAGTCATACGGCATAGGCTTCTTTGCAATGATTGCCATCAATGGTGGCGCAAGTGGAAGCATTATCGATCTGAATGGATTTCAAATTGAACAGAGTGAGGAGCATGCACTGCAGCAGCGTTTCTTTTCTGTTATAGAACTTGCAGGCGCCCCCTTCATTACTGGCCAGGGACCGCACGATTTCGGTCCAAATGGAAACGATGCCGTGAGCAACCTTGTAATTAAGAACGGCACTATTGGTCGGAGCGCCCATCACGGAATCCATGGCAACGGGAATCAGAATATTCTCATTGAAGACGTTGATTTTATTGATTATGAAGTTGCAGCAGTTGCTCTCAATGGTGTTAATGGACTCACAGTTAAGGATGTAGAGGCGTCGAATAGGACCGATGTTCCCATCCTTGGTTCTTATAGTAACGCGCGTTTTATCCGCCCTTATGTTGATTATTTAGCACAGCTTGAGCGCACTAACCCCCTGGGATCTGAGGTCAGCAGTCTCAATGTAAAAGGGGAGTCTCTATCAGCCAAAGACATTCAATTGGCTCTGCAGCAAAGCCTTAATGCAGTATTCGATGACATAATAACATCTGGAGACGGTCGAATCGATACCATCGATTCCAATTATTACCTGTATAATAATCCATTTGGCTTTGTCGATGGAAATTCCTATGGATTCCTAACCGGTCCTGTAGGAGTTCAGGTCAATGGCTTTCCCGACCCTCCCGAAGGTGGATTTGAAACCCCTTCAGCAAATGTAATCTTTGAAGACGTTAAGATTCTTGGTCAACATTCTTTTGTCACCGAAGTTCCTGTTCTTTCCAATAATGTGGGCGGAGGCATGAACCAGCCAGTAATTGACCCCATTGGCGCTGCATTCATGCTTCGAAATAACACCAATGGGGTTTACAGTACCCTCGAGTCGTCAACTCAGGGCTTACTGAGTTCGGATGCAGACAATCAAGAAGTTCTTGCAGCAAACTACAAGCCAAATGTGCTTGCCAATGCTCAGCTATTGGTTGCCAAGAATAAGGAGCTCTTTGCGAATAGTTTTCTTGATGTCAGCAGACTCTCGATCGGTAGCGATATTGTTGCATGGGCGGAATCTGATTCGGCACTTTATGAGTTGCGGTCTTCACTCGACCTTGAAGATGGGTGGATTTATAACGTTGACAACATGTTGCACGTCCAGAAAGGTACTATAGGTTTTAAAATGGACGGTATTACAGGTGCCATTATGAACGATACTTCTGTAGAAAACCTTGTTGCCGTTGGTGGACTAGGCTTTGATGGCAACTACACAAGGGGTTTTGTCAAGGATACCTTAACTGGTTACAATGGAGCCGACGCTTATGCTTACACTTTCTCGGCTTCTTCCGATGTTGTTGTCACAGATGCAACGGTAAATAATGTTCATTCAGAGTATGGTGAGTCATTTGCTTTTTCTAGTCCACTCGATAACAGCGCTAACATATTAATTATTGACGCAGAGATTGACGGTCTAACTGCTTCTGGGCTTGACCAGACAGGTCCCAATGCGGCTGGTATAGCATATGAATTCTTCAATGTTTGATAGTGCGTACGGTCTAATTTAGTTAACGGGCTGAGCCGAGTCTCCAAAAACCTATTCTGATTAACCTTATTATGGAGCTTTCTACTCAGTTGCTTGCTCTTTGGTAGCCTTCAGGCTATAAATGATGTAATTGCTTTAAATCTGTGGCCAAGTCCTCATACTCGATTCGCCGCCGCATGGGTTGGTCCCTGCTTGGCCTGATCACTCTGAGTTATGCACTCGTCTTGGCTGGTGCTGAGGTGGTTGTCCGTCGCGATCGCCTTCAACGCCACGAACGATTAGTGATGGCAACAGCTGAGTCCATAGCCAGTAGCATTTCCCACGAGAGAAGCGAGGGTCCTATTGACGACCAAGTTCTGCTAAGGGTTCTCAACGACTTTTCAGCGAAGCGAGTTCTCGTCTGGCTAAGTCGTCCGAATCAAGCACCTCTTTTCCCTGACACGGACTCGGCTCAAAACTTCTTTGACAAAAAGGGCTTACTTGCCGCTGCTGGTGTTAATGCCCCTGGCATGCAGAAACCGCGGACATTTGCCTATGACACTGAAATCTTCTATACCTGCTCCATGCCTTTACCAGATAATCAAGGCGTATTGCGATTCCTGGAAGATGTTGGCGTGAATCCTGCGAGCCGTCGTGAAAATATTCTGCTGCTTTTAGCAACGTGGTTGCTGCTTGTTTTTGCAGTATTTGCTATTATCCAATGGGTTATGTCGTACTCCCTACGACCTCTATCTCGTTTAGAAGAGGCCATGGATGGGGTAGCGCTTCGTCCTTCAGGAAAAGTAGCAGATCACCAACTTGACGTTTTTGGTCAGCCATCTGAATTGCAGCCAATCATCCAAGCTTACAATGATTTGTCGACTCGCTTGCAAGAAGCCTGGATACAACAGCAGTTATATATACGTTCAATCAGCCATGAGCTATCAACTCCTCTTGCTTTGATTCGCTCTTCTGCAAGGCTTCTGAATCGCCGTCTAAATGGGTTATCTGAACAGGATCGCGAACTTATTGTTTCGACTGAAAAGGAGGCAGTCAGTTCAGAGCGTTTGGTGCGGATGCTCACTGACCTAGCTCGCAGTGAATCGGGAAACCTGATGCTTTCCTGTTCTGTTGTACATCCGTATCAGTTAATCAAGGCACTTGTTGCTGAATCTCACTCTTTGCCCTGGGGCGATCGTCTCCGATTTGAAACCATCGACCAGAGCAGGGAGATCGAAAACTGTGAAGTTCGAGTTGATGAAGATCGTCTACGTCAATGCATACAGAATCTAATTGAGAATGCTGCAAAATATTCTCCTGAAGACCAGCCTATAACGCTTTCGCTTTTCCGCGAGTCTGGGTTTGTCGTGATCCATGTTGCTGATCACGGTCCTGGTATCCCCGCATTAGAGCGGGAAGCAATTTTTAAGCCCTTTTATCGTACGCCTCAGACTAGTGGCATAAAGGCTGGCTCTGGTGTCGGATTGGCATTGGTTGCGAAATTTGTCCAGGTAATGGGTGGTGAGATTAGCGTCCTTGACCAGGATTCTCCTGGAACGACAATGCAATTGAAATTTCCAGAGTCGAACAGCGACCACTAATCCGAGCATCTTGTAACGACTTCTGCCAGATGTGCTCGGCTTTCTATATCTGCTAATCTCCTTATGTGATAGTTCTACTGATAGTGCAAGGGAACCAGATGTGTCGTTCATATCATCAACTTGACCTTATTAGCAGTCATGGTGCCAGTTAAGACAGCGAGGTGATGTTACCACGGAGATTCTCGTCGATACAGACAGACCGATATTCGCCCTAAAGGTGAACAGATCTTGCTTCTGATCCATCAGAAGCTCGGGTTTCAGGTGAACACGCTTTCTGGCCTAGACTCAATCATTCGCAAGTCAAGTTGCTGACGATATTCTGGAGCCTTTCAATGGCCGACGACGCTGATGCGCGATAAGCCTACCAATGCTTGATGAGCTTATACACCTCGCTTCAGCTTCCAGAAATTAGCCTGAATCTAATACGTGGAGACGGAAGATAAAATGCCAGAGTAGCCTGCGTCATCAGAGAAAGAACCAAGGCCAGTTCCAAGAATCTGTTTAGGTTATCAAGTATTATAGCTATAACTGGAAGATTAGAATACCATTGGCTTTGATTTTGTCGGTGGCGTCTTCTGGGACCAGCTTAAGGACATTAGTGCACGGACAACCGCAAGCCTCTTGCGCTTCAATTGGAACCGCGACTTAAGTATGCATTTCTTCAGGCTGCTACTTAACTAATGCAAGATGGTTCTAGATTTTACTGCGACTGTCATGTCACGCACCCGACTGGCAATTTTCATAAACCAAATGACCGGCCCAACTCTGGATTGCGCTCGACTTCCGATCAGTGTACAAACCCGGCAGGTTCTAGTCAGGGTGCGATGATGAATACAGGTACAGCTAGCAAGCTCGATCGATGTTCCACGTAACGATGAATGCTGGCTGGGATCCGAACTGACGGATACTATAGCTTCAAGGCGGCTTCCGCTACACAGATATCCTTTTTCCTATGTCTAGAAACTGACATGAATGTTCGGATCACAGATTAGCCCACGCCACGGTGATCCATTGCGGGCTACAGCATCGACGCTCTCATCAATACATCTCTTCTTCTTTGTACCACTGGCGTGTGGCACCTCGCGCCGGTTTTGAATCAGTAGCACTTTGAGTGGCCACAGAGGATTGGAATATGCATGATGCGTGTGCTCATCGTTCACGCTTTACGGTGAACCATATGAAGGCCAACCCTATTTCTTTTTATCTTTGTTGACAGGTTGGCTGACCTCGAACTGTGTAGAAAGCCATACCATCGCTGCTGGAGATTGCCTGTTCTGCTAGGATTCGAAAAAAGATTGGCCATGTACCACAGTCTGAACAATTTGCGGAAGAGCCCTGTCTTCCTTGGTGGTTCGCTACCCTCTGTTCAGGTTGGTCCCCGGCATGAAGGCTTGCCCCGTTATTTCTCCCTCTTTACCCCGGGGCTACGTTGCGCTTGGCACTCAATTATCGGAGCATCTCTTGTTGCTATTACGGTAAATTCTCAGCCTGGACGTAGCGCACCCAGCCATCCACAGCCGGAATCCGAAGATCTTAATGTAATCGTCAGCTTCAACCCGTCAAGTTATGATGTAGTCATTCAACTTGACAACGGAGTATCATTTGGCGACGTCAAGCTGTTAATGCCGTCGGCCAAACTTGTTTCATCCGGCGCTCGCAAATATGCGCTCCTCAAGAGTTTTGGGAATGCGGTTAGTGCTCGCAATTACGGCCTTTCACTCGTTGACAAGGTCCCTTGGCCTTTAGATCTCTTGATCCAAGCTGCTCCTGCAAGAATCCCCTCCAACCCCGGTGACTGCCAGGAAAGATGACGCCCCTGCCGCTGATCAGGCGGCCATGACCAAGGTAGCTGGATCCATGGAGTTTTCCGGTGGCGGTGGATTGATCCAGACCACCTCCGGCTGACGCCAGCAGCGGGTGCTGCGGCTCCAGCGGCGGGGGTGTCGCTGGCGGGCCTGCTCATAGACACGGGCACGGTGCCGGCAGATACCACCGGCCTGACCGCTGTGGCGCTGATCCGGCGTCACGAACCGGATGGCGCTGTGGCGGTGCCGATGGTTGTACCAGTCCACGAATTCCGCCACCCAGCTGCAGGCTTCTTCCTCGCTGCGGAAGGGACGCCTGGGGTAGTCCGGTCGGTACTTGACCGTGCGGAACAGCGACTCCGAGTAGGGGTTGTCGTTACTGACCCTCGGTCTGGAGAAGGATCTGAGCACGCCGAGCTCCTCCAGCCTGCTCTCCAGCGTGGCGGCTCGCATGGCGTTGCCGTTGTCGGCATGGAGGATCAGAGGCTGGGGCCGGCCCTTGCTGATCCGCTCTCGCAGGCAGGCCCTGCTGACCAGATCCGCGGCGATCTGGGCGTTTTCCCGATCCGCCACGTCCCAGGCCACCACCTTGCGGCTCCAGACGTCGATCACCAGATAGAGGTACAGCCAGACGCCACGGACGCTAGTGGGCAGGTAGGTGATGTCCCAGCTCCAGAGCTGATTGGGCCCTCGGGCCTCCAGGCGCGGCACGGGGCGGGGTTCCTGGGGCGGCCGGGCACGGCCACGGCGATGGACCTGGCCATGGGCATGGAGCACCCGGTAGAAGCTGCGCTCAGAGCCGATGTAGATGCCGCGATCGGCAAGGATCGGCACGATCTGGCCCGGCGGCAACGCCGCGAACTCCGGCTCGTTGCAGGTGAGCAGGATCCGCTGGCGCTCCTCGTCCGTGAGGCGGTGAGACACCACGCGGTGGCTGCCTTTGCGGCCATCCAGACCGACCCCATCACCCGCGAACTGCCGCCGCCAGCGCTGCAGCGTGGTCAGCCCGACGCCCAGCAGAGCCGCCACCTCCCTGGCTCGTGCACCAGCCGCCATAGCGGCATCGAGGATCTCCAGGGCCTTGCGGCGATCCTCAGCGGCGGTCAGTCCTCCCCTTCCTCGCCCCAGTAAGCCTGGATCTTTTTTGAGGCGATCAGCAGTGCCGCCGCCTCCGCCAGGGCCTTGTCCTTGCGGCGCAGCTCCAGCTGGAGCCGTTTGATCTCACGCTGGTTCTCCTGGTGCCGCTTCTGGAGGTCCTTCTGATCGGCCATCGTCAGCAGCGGCTGGGCATTGGCATCCTGGGCGGCCTGGCGCCAGCGGTCCACCTGCTCGGGGAACAAGCCCCGCTCGCGGCAGTAGGCACCGAGTTCAGTGCTGTTCAAGCCGGCGGTCTCCAGCACCACCATGAACTTGTCGGCCGGGCCCCAACCTTCAGGGTCCTTCTGAGTGGCAGGCACCACCTCCCCCTGCAGACGCCAGGCCTTCCTCCACTTGTAGAGGGTGATCACGTGGATGCCCAACTCCTGGGCGATCTCCGCCACGCTCTGGCGGTGAGGCGGGCTCATACGCCGGCGGACATCAGCCTTGACGGCTTCGCTGTAAGGACGCATCGATCGATTCCATCAGGCCCCCTGGTGGTTGAAACGGTCGGGATGGAGAGGCGTCAACTTCCTAAGAAACACCCACGGCCATCAGGGATCTCCGCCTATCAGCCGGTAGCAACCAGTTGGTAACCCAGTGCTCTTGCACGTTTTTCCAGACCATGGATTTGACGTTCGCGAGATGCCTGCT
>NZ_JAYGHZ010000300.1:0-9440 GCF_034931285.1 Synechococcus sp. BA-120 BA3 | reverse complement strand
GGTGCCCTACCGGGTGCTGCACCGTCCCGAGGCCTCAGGCCCGCGGCCGTTCCGTCCCGAGCCGGCGGTGGCGTCGCGCCCGACGACCCCGGCCCCGGTCAGCGCCGCCGACGACTGGGGCCGTGACGATGGCGAGGAATGGTGAGTGCGGTCACCGCGACCACCTCGGCTTCCGGGACGCTGCCTAAAGTTCCACAACCTCCGCGCCCAGGGACCGCACCGGTGACCGAGACCCCCAGCAACACCCCCGACCCTGTCGCCACCTCGCCGGAGGCGAAGACCGCCGCCCCGAAGGCGAAGCCGCCCGCGCCTGAGGACAAGCCGTTCGAGGTCTTCGTGCCTGAGCTGCTGCTGCCGGCCCTGGTCAAGGAGATCGAGGCCTACGGCGGGCCGGCCCCCGAGCTGGTGTTCGAGCAGGGCGCCATGCCCGTGGTCGGGGCGGATTGCTGGATGGTCCGGGGGCGGCTGCCGGGCGAGCGCCGCTTCTGGCTCTGCTTCACCCGGCCCGACATCAGCGCCGCCAAGACCATCGCCCTCGCCGAAGGGGCCGGCAGCCCCAGCCTGCTGGAGTCGTTCCTGATCGACGAGAAGAAGATGACCCTCTCGCTGCTGGTGTCGCGGGTGGTGCAGCGCCTCAACGGCCAGAAGTGGCTGGGCCCCAACTGAGGCGCCGCCCCCTTCGCCGGCTTCACATCCGCGGCTTCACATCCGGACCGATCGCGGGGATCGATGCCTACGATGGCACCCGAGCTCTCTGAACGCCCGCGCGATGGTGCCTCCCGCCACCCAAGCCCCCACCGCCCCCCGGGTGGGCACCCCGGATGCCCCGGCCATCAAGGACCCGGTGAAGGACACGATCCTCACCCCACGCTTCTACACCACGGATTTCGACGCCATGGCGGCGATGGATCTGCGGCCCAACGAAGTGGAACTGGAGGCGATCTGCGAGGAGTTCCGCAAGGACTACAACCGCCACCACTTCGTTCGCGACGGCCAGTTCGAAGGCGCCGCCGACAAGCTCGATCCGGAAACCCGCCGGGTGTTCGTTGAGTTCCTCGAGCAGAGCTGCACCTCGGAGTTTTCGGGCTTCCTGCTCTACAAGGAGCTCAGCCGCCGCATCAAGGAGCGCAATCCGCTGCTGGCTGAATGCTTCGCCCACATGGCCCGCGATGAGGCCCGCCATGCCGGGTTCCTGAACAAGGCCATGGCCGACTTCGGCCTCCAGCTTGACCTGGGCTTCCTGACGGCCACCAAGGCCTACACGCACTTCCAGCCCAAGTTCATCTTCTACGCCACCTACCTCTCAGAGAAGATCGGCTACTGGCGCTACATCGCCATCTACCGCCACCTGGAAAAGCACCCGGAAAGCAAGATCTTCCCGATCTTCAACTTCTTCGAGAACTGGTGCCAGGACGAGAACCGCCATGGCGACTTCTTCGATGCCCTGATGAAGGCCCAGCCCGACACCGTGCGCGGCTTCACGGCTCGCCTCTGGTGCCGTTTCTTCCTGCTGGCGGTGTTCGCCACCATGTACGTGCGCGACGTGGCCCGCAAGGAGTTCTACGAGGCCCTCGGGCTCGATGCCCGCACCTATGACAAGTACGTGATCGCCAAGACCAACGAAACCTCCGCCCGGGTGTTCCCTGTGGTGCTCAATGTCGAGCATCCCGAGTTCTACGAGCGGCTGGAGAAACTGGTCCAGAACAACGCCGCCCTTGATCGGGCCGACCGTTCCGGCGCCCCGGCGCCGGTTCGGGCCCTGCGCAAACTGCCCCACTGGTTCGGCAACGGTGTCCAGATGGCCCGGCTGTTCCTGATGGCTCCGATCCGCAGCGAACGCTTCCAGCCCGCCGTGCGCTGAGCCGACCCGCCAGAATCGGCCCAGTTCCTTTCTTCGCCGCTTGGTCGTCTCCCCTCCCACCGGCGCCCCGGTCGCCAGTGCCCTCACCCTGTCCCCGGCAGCCCTCGGCGATCCGGCCTGGCGTTCCGTCCTCGAGCCGCTCCTGGCCGCGGGACGCTCGGCCGGGGCCGACCTGGTGGAGGTGTTCCTGGAGCGCTCCGACCACCTCGGCCTGCTCGCCGAGCAGGATGCCATCACCAGTGTCAGCCCGGCCTTCGGCGCCGGGGCGGGTCTGCGGGTGTTCCTGGGGGATCGGGACGGCTTCGTTTCCACCAATGACCTGAGCGCCGCAGGCCTGCGGGCGGCGCTCGAGCAGGCCCTGGGCATGCTGGGGCTGCTGCTCCCCTCCCAGGGCGGCGGGGGCTTCGATGGCCTGCCCGAGCTGCGCGATTTCGCCGCCACCAAGGAGGGTTGGCTGCAGGCCTGCCCGTCCCTGGCGGAGGCCACCGGCCGTCTGCTGGAGGGCACGGGCCGTCTCGCGGCCCATGGCCAGCACCTGCAGGTGCGCCGGGGCAGCTACGCCCGCGACTGGCAGGAGGTGCTGGTGGCCGCCAGCGACGGCACCTACGCCCGGGACGTGCGGCTGCATCAGTCGGTGGGCCTGAACGTGCTGGCGGCCGACGGCGACCACCGGGCCAGCCTGGGCCGCCGCTACGGCACCTCCGACAGCCCCGACGACCTGCGCCGCTGGGATGTGGAGGCCGCCGCCGTGGACGTCTGCAGCAGCGCCGGCACCATGCTCTACGCCGATTACGTCGAGGCCGGCCAGTTCCCCGTCGTGCTGGCCAATCGTTTCGGTGGTGTGATCTTCCATGAGGCCTGCGGCCACCTGCTGGAGACCACCCAGGTGGAGCGGGCCACCACCCCCTTCGCCGACATGGTGGGCCAGGCCATCGCCCATCCCTCCCTCACCGCCATCGATGAGGGCCTCACCGCCGGCGCCTTCGGTTCCCTGGCGATGGACGACGAGGGCATGGAGCCCCAGCGCACCGTGCTGATCGAGAACGGCATCCTGCAGCGCTTCCTCAGCGACCGGGCCGGGGAGCGCCGCACCGGCCATCCCCGCACCGGCAGCGGCCGGCGCCAGAGCCACGCCTTCGCCGCCGCCAGCCGCATGCGCAACACCTACATCGCCGCCGGCCCCCACAGCCCGGAGGATCTGATCGCCTCCGTCGACAAGGGGCTGTACTGCAAGTCGATGGGCGGCGGCAGCGTCGGCCCCACCGGCCAGTTCAACTTCGCCGTCGAGGAGGGCTACCTGATCGAGAACGGCGCCCTCACCAGGCCGGTGAAGGGGGCCACCCTGATCGGCGATGCCAAGGAGGTGATGCCCCGGATCTCGATGTGCGCCAATGATCTCGAGCTGGCCGCCGGCTTCTGCGGTTCGGTCAGCGGCAGCATCTTCGTCACCGTGGGCCAGCCCCACATCAAGGTCGACACCATCACCGTCGGGGGACGCTGAGCATGGCCACCACCGAATCAGCGGCCACCAGCCTCGATGCCGAGGTGCTGCGCCAGCGCCTCGACCAGCTGGCCCAGCGCGAAGGGGTCCGGCGCTGGGATCTGGGCGCCTCCTGCAGCACCGACACCTCGGTGCAGGTCGACCGGGGCGAAGCCAAGCAGATGAAGGGAGCCCAGCGCAGCGCCATCACCCTCAGGGTCTGGAACGATGACGGTCTGGTGGGCATCACCAGCACCTCCGACCTCTCCGATGCCGGCCTGGCCCGGGCCCTGGCCGGGGCCCGCGATGCCAGCGCCTACGGCAACGTCGATGAGGTGCCCGATTTCTCCCCCCTGGCCACCGCGCCGCTGCCGGTGCTGGAGCAGCCGCTCCGCCCGCCGGTGAGCATCCTCAGCCTGCTGGACACCCTCAAGGAGGCGGAGAGCGATCTGCTCGGACGCCATCCCGCCATCGGCACGGTCCCCTACAACGGCCTGGCCCAGCGCAGCAGCGACCGGCTCTACATCAATAGTGCCGGCGCCTGCCGCCAGCAGCGCCTCACCACCGCCTCCCTCTACCTCTATGCCCGGGCCGAGGAGGCGGGCCGCAAGCCCCGCAGCAGCGGCGCCGTGCGCCTGGCCTACGGCGCCGCCGACCTCGACGTGGCCGGCTGCGTGCAGGAGGCGGCGGATCGCACCATCGCCCACCTCGATTACGCCCCGATCCGTACCGGCCGCTACACCTGCGTCTTCAGTCCCGAGGCCTTCCTCGACCTGATCGGCGCCTTCAGCAGCCTGTTCAATGCCCGCGCCGTGCTCGATGGCGTCAGCCTCAGCCGGCGCGAGTCCCTGGGCGAGCAGCTGGCCGTCCCCTTCTTCTCCCTGCACGACAACGGCCTGCATCCGGCCAACGTGGGTGCGGCCGCCTTCGACGGGGAAGGCACCCCCACCCGCCGCCTGTCCCTGGTGGAGGGCGGAATGCTGCGCCACTTCCTCCATTCGGAGGCCACGGCCCGGGCCTTCGGGGTCGCCCCCACGGGCCATGCGGGTCTGGGGGCCAAGGTGTCGGTGGGCCCCGACTGGTTCGAGATCGGCCCCACCCCCGGCAGCGACGGGGGCGCCCAGGGCCTGGACCGCTTCGCCTCCGCTGCCGCTGATGGAGATGGCCTGGTGGTGATCGATTCCCTCTCGGCCCTGCATGCGGGTGTCAAGGCCAGCCAGGGCTCCTTCTCCCTCCCCTTCGACGGCTGGCTGGTGGAGGGGGGAACGCCGCGCTCCATCGAGGCCGCCACCGTGGCCGGTGACATCCGCACCCTGCTCAAGGCGATTGTCGGTTTCGAGGGTCCGGCCAAGGTGACCCCCGACGGGCTCTGCCCCCACGTGTGGGTGGAGGGTCTCTCGATCACCGGCGACGCTTGAGGATTCTGTTCTGGGGCACCCCGGCCTACGCCGTGGTCAGTCTCGAGGCCCTGCGGCTGGCCGGCCACACGATTGTCGGTGTGGTGAGCCAGCCCGACCGGCGCCGGGGCCGGGGCAAGGCCCTGGTTGCTTCGCCTGTGAAGCAGCGGGCCCTGGAGCTGGGTCTGCCGGTGTTCACCCCCGAGCGGATCCGCCGCGACCTGGCCTGTCAGCAGGAGCTGGCCGCCCTGGAAGCCGACGTCTCGGTGGTGGTGGCGTTCGGGCAGATCCTGCCGCCGGCGGTGCTCTCCCAGCCGCCCCTGGGCTGCTGGAACGGCCACGGCTCCCTGCTGCCCCGCTGGCGGGGCGCTGCGCCGATCCAGTGGGCCCTGCTGGAGGGGGACGGCGAGACCGGCGTCGGCATCATGGCCATGGAGGAGGGGCTCGACACCGGCCCGGTGCTGCTGGAGCGGCGTCTCTCGATTCCCCTGCTGCAGAACGCCGGTCAGCTGTCGGAACGGCTGGCGCGTCTCACCGGGGAGTTGCTGGTGGAGGCCCTGCCCCTGATCGAGGCGGCCGGTCCCGGACCCGAGCCGGAGCGACTCGCCCGCCTCGGGGTGCGTCCCCAGGCGGCCGCTGGGGTCAGCCATGCCCGCCAGCTCACCAAGGAGGACACCCTGGTGGACTGGAGCGGTACCGCCCTGGCCATCCATCGCCGGGTGATGGGACTGCACCCCAATGCCTCCTGCCCCTGGGGGGCCGAGCGGCTGAAGCTGCTGGCCACCGAACCCCTGGTCACCCGCCTGGCCGACCAGCTCACTCCGGCGGCTGCCGCCCTGGCCGAGCGCTGGGGCGGCTCCAGCCAGGCCGGGACAGCGGCGGGTGGCTCGTCAGCGGCTGGCCCAGGCACCGTGCTGGCGGTGGTGGAGGGGGAGGGGCTGGTGGTGGCCACCGGTGGCTGTCCGGTGCTGCTGCGTCAGGCCCAGCTGCCGGGACGGCGTCCGAGCGAAGGACAGGCCCTGATCCAGCAGCTGGGGCTGGTGGCCGGCGACCCAATCGGTGCAGATACCCCCTGATCCGCTCTTTCGGCAAGCGCTGTTGACGTTTTGTTCCCTTACTGCCGTCTCAGTGTTGGACTGCCGACAGAGGCAGTAGACCGAAGCCAGTGAACGGGTGGGGATGTCATGGCCAGCGAACTTTCCTTCGTCAACAGCACCGGGTCCGGCTGCCGGATCTTCCGGGACACGTCGGGCTGCTACGTGGCGAGCCATGAGCGCATCCCCGGCCAGCGGGTGATGACCCCCACCCTGGCGGGTGCCTATGCGGCCTGCCAGGGATGGGAGCATCGGGCCTGGGCGGAGGACCCTGCCGGGGCTGGCTGAACCTGCCGCGCGGGCGCCCGCTTCGGCTCAGCCGCCGGAGGCGAGTTCCTCGGGCTGGCGCCGGTGCAGTTCGTGCAGCCCCTCCAGCTGGTTATGCACGGCGACCAGCTGGTCACGGATGTGGCGGCTGTTCTCGATGCGCTCCAGGGCGAGAAGCATGCCTTCGATCTGGGCCTTGCAGTCGATAAGCACGCGGCACTGGGTGGATCCGGGTTCGTAGGGCATGTCGGAGTGGGGCAGATCCTCAGTCCACCCTAGGGAGGCGACGGAGGCTGTCACAACCATGGCGGTTCAGCGGGAACCGCTGCGGCGCCGGCCTCGGTCGTGGCCCTGGCCCTGCCCGTGGCGGGGGCCCTGGTGGCTGCGGCGTCCCCGGCCGCCGCTGAGATCCAGCGGCGGCGCGGAGAGCACGGTGGGCTCGAAGCCCGACACCTCCTGGCGGGGCAGGGGGGAACCGACCAGGCGCTCGATCGCCCTCAGCAGCTCGTGCTCCTCGGCCGCCACCAGGGAGATGGCATGGCCGTTCTGGCCCGCCCGGCCGGTGCGGCCGATGCGGTGCACGTAGTCCTCGGCCACGTTGGGCAGGTCGAGGTTGACCACATGGGGCAGCTGGTGGATGTCGATGCCGCGGGCGGCGATGTCGGTGGCCACCAGCACCCGCACCTCGCCGCTCTTGAACTCGGCCAGCGCCCGGGTGCGGGCCCCCTGGCTCTTGTTGCCATGGATCGCCGCGGCTCCCAGCCCCTCCTTCTCGAGCCGTTCCGCCAGGCGGTTGGCGCCGTGCTTGGTGCGGGAGAAGACCAGCACCTGTCGCCAGTCGTTGGTGCGGATCAGATGGCTGAGCAGGTCTCCCTTGCGGTCCATGTCGCAGGGATGGATCACCTGCTCCACCAGGGGCGCGGCCTGGTTCTCGGGCGTGGCCTGGAGTTGCACGGGATTGTGCAGCAGGCCGGTGGCCAGCCGCCGGATCTCGGTGGAGAAGGTGGCCGAGAACAGCAGGTTCTGGCGCTTCGCCGGCAGCAGCGAAAGGATCCGGCGGATGTCGCGGATGAAGCCCATGTCGAGCATCCGGTCGGCCTCATCGAGCACCAGGATCTCGACCCGGTCCAGCCGCAGGGCGTTCTGCTGGTGCAGGTCCATCAGCCGCCCGGGGGTGGCCACCAGCACGTCGGCACCGCGGCGCAGGCGCTGCATCTGGGGGTTGGCGCTCACCCCGCCGAAGACGACGTCGGAGCGCAGATCCAGGTAGCGGCCGTAGGCGGTGACGCTGTCCGCCACCTGGGCCGCCAGCTCGCGGGTGGGCGTCAGCACCAGGGCCCGCACCACGCCGGCCCGGGCGTGGGGACCGTGGCGCAGCCGTTCCAGCATCGGCAGGGTGAAGCCCGCTGTCTTGCCGGTGCCCGTCTGGGCGGCCGCCATCACGTCATGGCCCGCGAGCACGGCGGGGATGCACTGCAGCTGGATCGGCGAGGGGCTGCTGTAGCCCTTGGCAGCCACGGCCTTGAGGATCGGCTCCGAGAGACCCAGCACGGCGAAGTCCGTCGCCAGTCCGGCCACCGGCGGGTTCAGACCCGTGGCGGTGTGGCTGGGGGTGAGGGAATCAGCGGCCTGGGAAGCAGTGACCGGTGCGGCCACAGGGGCAGCGATCGGCGCGGGGGAGGAGCCATTGCCGCTGCGTCGGCTCCGGCTGGCCTGGGCCTGGGGCCTGGAGGTAGGGGCGGTGATCGGGCGCGAACACGGAGTGGCGACCAGCCTAGGACCGGCCGGCGGCGCCATCGCCTCAGCGCGGCGTGCGGTGGCTGCAGCGCTCGCAGGGTCCCTCCGGCAGCACGGCGCAGCGCAGCAGGGGGCTGCGAGCATTGAAGCGGCAGTGGGGGTCCCCGATCACCCAGCGCCCCTCCCACCAGAGGGCATCCGCCGGCCGTCGCTGGGGTTTCACCTGCAGGGCCACCGTGGCCAGCTCGTAGCGGCCCTGCCGCAGTCGGTAGCGGTGGCGGCGCTGCAGCACCAGGAAGCTGCCCTCGCCGACGGTCAGCCAACGGCCGGGGTGGGGCACGTCACCCAGGTCGTCGATCTCGACCGTTGTGATCAGCCGGTCCGAGTCGATCTGGCGCAGTTCGATCCGCATCGCTCCGCGGGCGTCAGGCGTCGCCACTGCCCTGCTCGGGCAGGGTCGACCGTTCCGTGCGCAGGGAGAAACCCCAGGCGAACAGGGCCGCCACCACGAGCAGCAGGGCCCATTCGGGTACCTCCACCGCCGGCAGCACCAGGCGCAGCAGCAGCTTCAGACCCACCAGCCCCACGGCCAGGTAGCCCGCTGTTTCCAGATGGGGGAACACCTCCAGCCAGCGCAGGAACAGCTCTGCCGTGAGCCGCAGGGCGAGGATGCCGATCACCCCGCCGGCCATCACCAGCGGCACCCGGTCGGTCACCGCCACCGCCGCGGAGACGCTGTCGAGGGAGAAGGCCAGGTCGGTGAGGGCCAGGGTGGCCACGATCGAGCCCAGGGTGGCGCCGTGGTGCGGATGGCCCGGGTCGTGGTGGGAACCGTGGGCGCCATGGTCGGCCGCTGTCGGGTCCTGGCTGTCGCCGGCGTCGTCCCCGTCGTCCTTGCCCAGCAGGTGGCGGCCGCAGAGCCAGAGCAGATAGGCGGAGGCCAGCAGCTGCAGGGGCCAGAAGGCGAGCACCTGGCTGGCCAGAGCGATCAGGGCCAGCCGGAAGACCAGGGCCAGCACCAGGCCGAGGTTGAGGGCCATGCGCTGCCGCGCCGGATCGTGGAGCCGCCGGGAGATGGCGGCCAGGGCGATGGCGTTGTCGGCGGAGAGCACCGCCTCCAGCCCCACCAGCAGGACCAGCAGCAACAGCACCTCACCCCACTGGTCCGCCTCCTGCAGCAGGGGCTGCAGCAGGGGCGTGAGGCTCTCCACCGATTCCACTTCCATTCCTGGGGTTCGCTCGGCCGTGGAGGCTGCAAAGAAACACTCTAGAAAGAGCGTCGGTCCCTCCCGCCCCATGCACGTCCAGGTCCGACTGCTCCACTGCGATGGCGGCCGCTGCGTCGTGCTGGTCTCGGCCCGCGACGGTGAGCGGTTCCTGGGCAGTGCCCTGGGGGAGGCGGGGGATGCCGAAGCGGCCGAAGACCGCGCCAGGGCCAGGCTCCTGGCCCATCTCCAGAGCCCCGGGCCAGCCGCCGCCGCAGCGCCGGAGCGGGTTCCTTCAGCGCCGGTGCAGGACCCCGCCGTCGTGACCCCTCGCCCGGCGAAGCGATCGGCGGCCGCCTCTGAACTGCCGCTTTCCGCGCCGCCGGAGCCTGTTCCCCC
>NZ_JAYGHZ010000299.1:0-9478 GCF_034931285.1 Synechococcus sp. BA-120 BA3 | reverse complement strand
CGCCGAAGCCGGGTGAGGCGGTCCGCTGGCGCTTCTACGGCAACACCCTCGTCGACTGGGGCGGCTGGAAGCTCCATCCCGGCGGGGTGCGGGTCACCCTGGTGCAGCCCACCCAGGCTGACGTGGGACCGGTCCGGGCCCAGGCGACGGCGGTGGCGGTGCACTGCACCAGCCTCCGCCAGGCCTGGCTGGTGAATGGGGCCTGGGAGCCCTGGTCCGTGCCGCTGGGGCGGTCGCTGGGTCAGCAGATCGTGCTGGATCTCTGCGCCAACGTCACCGACCCGATCGGTCCCGGGATTGCGCCTCCGACAGCCCCCTGAGGCCAGGACTGCACGGTGGGGTGGTGTGGGGTTCCGGTGTTTTCAGCGTTCTCACTTAGGGCCTGTGAGCTAGCCTCATTGACTTGCACCAGCTGGCAACCAGGGTGACGTACTGCATCGGCTACTGGCTGGAGAAGGGCCTGGTGATGGTTTCCGACTCCAGGACGAATGCAGGAGTTGACTATATTTCAAGCTACAGCAAGATGTACGTCTTCCAGCCGGCCTCTGACCGGCTGTTCGTGCTGCTCGCTGCTGGCAATCTGGCCACCACCCAGGCCGTGGTCAGCTGGATCCGTCGCGATCTCGACCGGGCCCACGAGCCCTCCGTCTCCGGTGCCGGGGATCTGCGCTCCTGCGATTATCTGTTTGAGGCGGCCGCGTACATCGGCCGGGTGAGCGTGGCGGTCCAGCGGGAGAACGGTGAGGCCCTGCAGCAGGCCGGCGCCAGTGCCGGGGCCTCGTTCCTGCTGGGCGGCCAGATCGCCGGGGAGCCCCACGGCCTCTATCTGGTGTATCCCCAGGGCAACGCCATCATGGCCACCCGGGAAACTCCTTACCTGCAGATCGGCGAGACGAAATACGGCAAACCACCCCTCGATAACGTGGGCCACACCAACCTCTCCCTGGAGGATGCGGCCCGGCTCTGTCTGATTTCGGAAGTGCTCACCCAGCGCTCCAACCTCACGGTGGGCCCCCCGTTTGAGCTGGCCATCCTTCCCGCTGATGCCCTGACGATCGCCCACCGGCTCACCTTCGCTGCCGACGCGCCGGAACTGGCCGCCATGGTCGAGACCTGGAGCGATGCCCAGCGGGAGGCGCTGCACCGCCTGCCCAGCTTCCCCTGGGAGCAGGTCTCGCCAACCTGAGCCCTCCACCAGCCCCGCCTTCCACCATGTGGTCCGTCTCCGAATGGGTGTCCAACGGTCACCTGCCCACCGCCGAGGTGGTCCAGGATCTGGTGGCGGAGGCCCATCGCCGCTTCGCGCCGGTCGGCGAGGGCCAGGTGGCCGACTACATCCCGGCCCTGGCGGCGGCGGATCCCGACCATTTCGGCCTCTGCGTCTCCAGCTGCGGCGGGGCGCTGTTCGAGGCTGGCGAGGCCCGGGTGGCCTTCAGCATCCAGAGCATTTCCAAGCCGTTCCTGTTCGCCCTGATCTGCCAGGCCATCGGTGAGGAGGAGGCCCGCGAGAAGCTCGGCGTCAACAGCACCGGCCTGCCCTTCAATTCCGTGCTGGCGGTGGAGCGCAGCGGCGACGGCCTCTCCAATCCGATGGTGAACGCCGGGGCGATCGCCGCCACCAGCCTGGCGCCGGGTTCCAGCAGCGAAGCGAAGTGGGCCTTCATCCAGGACGGCTTCTCCCGCTTCGCCGGCCGGCGGCTGGAGATCGATACCGAGGTCTGCGCCTCGGAGCTGGCCACCAATCGCCGCAACGCCGGTCTGGCCACGCTGCTCAGCGACCATGACCGCATCTGGTGGGATCCCGACGAGGCCACCGAGCTCTGCACCCGCCAGTGTTCCCTCAGCGTCACCGCCGCCGACCTGGCGGTGATGGCCGCCACCCTGGCCAACGGCGGTCGCCAGCCCATCACCGGGGAGCAGGTGATCGAGGCCATCCACTGCCAGCACGTGCTGGCGGTGATGGTGACGGC
This sequence comes from Synechococcus sp. BA-120 BA3, assembly GCF_034931285.1. Classification (NCBI taxonomy): domain Bacteria; kingdom Bacillati; phylum Cyanobacteriota; class Cyanophyceae; order Synechococcales; family Synechococcaceae; genus Synechococcus; species Synechococcus sp. BA-120 BA3. Next base: position 7,508 of record NZ_JAYGHZ010000299.1, on the reverse strand, counting down.
GGGGTTGTATGAAACCTCCGGCGACTGGCTGTATGCCACCGGCCTGCCGGGCAAGAGCGGTGTGGCCGGCGGCATGATCACGGTGGCGCCGGGAAAGGGGGGCCTGGCCACCTATGCGCCGCCACTGGATGAGGCGGGCAACAGTGTGCGTGGCCAGCTCACGGCACGTTTTCTGTCGGAGCGGCTGGGTCTGAACCTGTTCGCCTCCCGGCCCGAGGGGAACGGCTGAAGCCTCGCCCCGCAGGGGGATGGGGGCCTCGACTGCCTACGATTCCGCCTCCGCGTGGTGCCTTCAGCCGCCATGTTCAGCACCACCAATCTCGTGCGCTATCTCCTGCTGTTGGCCTGCATCGGGGTCACGGTGGTGATCTTCAATTACTTTTCCGGCACGATTGCGGTGTTCACGGCCGCCGCCATCGTGGCGGCTGTGCTGAACGTCCCGGTCAAGTGGCTGAGCGGCTATCTGCCGCGGGGATGGTCGATTGCCGCCGTGACCTGCGGCGCCCTGATCCTGCTGGTCGGATTCATCACCGGCCTTGGCCTGCAGGTGCTGAACCAGGGCCAGGGTCTTTTGCTGGATCTGCAGGGAACCCTGAAACAGCAGGACCTCACGCCCCTGCATCAATACCTCAAGACCTATGGATTCGACAGAATCACATCGCTGCTGCAGGAAGGTCTGTTGACGGGACTGGGGCTGTTGCAAGCCCTTTTTTCCAGCGTCTTCACGGGTGTCTTCGGTGCGGTGATCAGTCTCTACATGCTGATCGACGGCGAAAAGTTATGGAAAGGATTTCTGGGGTTGATTCCGGAGCCTCACCGTGATCGTTTCGCCGTGATCTTTCTGCAGAGTGTTGTTGGATTCATCCGCGGACAGCTGTTGCTGATGGTGTTTCTGACCGTCTCAACGGCCGTGATCTTCCCGCTGCTGGGTGTGAAATACAGTCTGATTCTGGCGGTGATCGTGGGTGTCCTTGATGCGATCCCCGGGATCGGAGCCACCCTCGGCATCCTATTGATCTCCTTGATGGTCTTCGCCTCCCAGGGGGGAGACATTGGCTTGCGGGCCTTGATCGCTTCGGTGCTGCTCGGTCAGATTCAGGACAATATCGTCCGGCCCAAGGTGATGGGCCAGGCGATGGAGCTCAATCCGGTGCTTCTCTTTCTGGCCCTCTTCATCGGACAGCGGGTCGCCGGCCTGCTGGGGGTGTTTGTTTCGATCCCTCTGGCGGGCATGCTGGCCCTCTGGTTCCATTCCGAACGCCAACGGCGGGAATCCAGCCTCCCAAGTCCCGCCGGTGTGGATGGCCCGGGGGACCACGACCCCTCAACCGCGGAACGCTGACCTTGGGGCGATCGGCCTCCATGCCCCGTTGCCCCGGCTGTCATGCTGCACCTCGCTGATCTCCCTGGCACGCCCTTGACCGTGAACCGAGCGTTCGTTGCCGCCCTCACCGCCCTGGCCGCGACAGCGGCCACCAGCGTTCCGGCCGCCCAGGCCAGCTGCCGCTTTCTGATGCCCCTGGGGGGCGGCGGCAACCCGGTGGTGTCGAAGCGGATCGGGCCGGACCGGCTCGTCGGCCGTACGAACTGGAACACCGACTTCGTTGTGGATCGCGATTTCCGCAGTTATCGCTTCTTCTTCACATCGGCCTCCAGCGAACGCGCCACCTTCCCGGTGTCGGGCTTCATGGTCTTCACCGACGGCAGCAGCCTGCAGGTGATCAACGAAACGCCAACCTTCGAACCCGGCACGGGCCGGATGTTCGGCCCCTTCCAGGCCGTTCCCGGCAAGCGCACCCGCTTGATGAACTTCCGGGTGGGCTCCTCCACCACACCGGCGGCCCTTGGCTTCAGCTATCGGATCTCCGTTCAGGGTTGTACCTGATCTCCCATGCAGTTCGAGAGCTTCGCGACTTTCAATATCGCCATCGTGGTGCTGGCGATCGGGCGCTGGCTGAACCGCAAGGTGGGATTTCTGCGGGAGTTCAACATTCCGGAGCCGGTCACCAGCGGGCTGCTGGTCTGCCTGCTGCTGGCCCTGATCCATGCCATCAACGGCACGGAGATCGGCTTCAATCTGCAGACGCGGGATTTTCTGCTGCTCTATTTCTTTGCGGCCATCGGCCTCAATGCCGACATCAAGACCCTGCTCTCGGGTGGCTGGCCGCTGCTGATCCTGGTGGGCACCACCGTGGGGTACATGCTCCTGCAGAACCTCACCGGGATCGGCATGGCGGCGCTGCTGGGGCTGAATCCCCTGGTGGGCCTGCTGGGTGGGTCGGTTTCGCTGCTGGGGGGCCATGGCACGGCGATCGCCTGGGCGCCGCGCTTCGCCGAGAGCCACGGCATCAGCAATGCCCTCGAGATCGGCATCGCCTGCGCGACGTTCGGTCTGGTGCTGGCCTCGCTGATGGGCGGGCCGATCGCCCGGATCCTGATCCGCGGAAACGGGCTGCAGCCGCCTCCGGCCGCCCTGTTCGAAGAGGCGATCGGTGGGGAGGACCCGGTCCACGAGCCGGTGACCTACTTCAGCCTGCTGCGCACCCTCTTCTGGCTCAATGTGAGCCTGGGCCTGGGGGAACTGCTGCATGAGGCCCTCAAGGCCGCCGGCAGCAACCTGCCCCTGTTCGTGTGCTGCCTGTTCGCGGCGATCTTCCTCACCAACACCGTGCCCCGGCTGCTGCCGATCCGCTACCTGGCCGCCCCCCGCTCCCTGGCCATCGTCTCGGACATCGCCCTGGGCATCTTCCTGACGATGTCCCTGATGAGCCTGCAGCTCTGGACCATCGCCTCCCTGGCGGGCCCGATCCTGGCCATCCTCGCCGCCCAGTTCGCGGTGTCCTTCCTGTTCGCCCTGTTCGTGGTCTTCAAGGTGATGGGCCGCGATTACGAGGCCGCCGTGATCTGCGCCGGCTTCGGGGGCATCTCCCTGGGGGCCACACCCACGGCGATGGCCAACATGGCGGCGGTGGCCCAGAAATACGGCAACGCCCACCGGGCCTTCATCATCGTGCCGCTGGTGTCGGGCTTCTTCGTGGACATCAGCAACGCCGTGGTGATCCAGCGCTTCCTCAACTGGTTCGGTTGATCCGGTCATCCAACCGCCCCGGCAGCGCCGGACTCAGAAGCGCAGCGTCGTGCGGATCAGCCCGGCCCACACCCCCAGGCTGCTCTCCCCGGAGGCCGGAGGAAACGGCAGGGCCGGCGACAGATCCGCGCTGCCGGTGAGCGCACCCCGGGGGCGGCTCAACCAGAACACCGCCGGCGTCACCGAGAGATCGTCGCTGATCTGGAGGCGGTAGTAGAGCTCCATGGCCAGGCCACGGTCGTCGATGGAGCCCGGGCTTGAGGTGCGGATCGCGCTGACGTGGGCCGGCGAGCCGACGGCCATGCCCAGGCTGTTGCCCGCCGCCAGCACATCGCTCCAGATCAGCCCCGCGTACCAGGAGCGGCTGCGCACCCCCGACAGGCCCGCCACCGGGTAGGCGCCGAAGCGGAACGTGTCCTGCCCCCAGCCGGCGCTGATCGAAGGCAGCCAGCCGGAGCGGCGCGGCTGCCAGTAGCCCGCCAGCGACCAGGAGCTGAGGCTCCCCTCAGCGGCCCCGGCCGCCAGCTGGCTGGCCAGGGGGGTGCCCCGCAGCCGCACCTGGGGGCCGCTGAGGTTCCAGGCGCCGGTGATGTTCCACTGGGGCCGGGTGAGGGCCAGCTGCAGCGTGCTGGTCTGGGAGGAGGAGCCGGAGAACAGGCCGCCCCCCTGGGCGCTTCCGCCGGCCCGGCCGGCCACGTAGGCGTAGCCCAGGCTCAACCCCCGCAGGCCGCCCCGGGGCTGCCACCAGAGCCCGAAGCCGCCGCCAAGCCGCTTGCCGTAGGTGCCCGGCGATCCGGCGTACTGGAACAGATCGAGAATCGGCGAGGCGTTGTAGACGCTCGGCCAGACGGGCAGCATGTCGAGTTGCATGATCCGGGGCCCGAGGCTGAGCCGGAGCTCGGGGCCGATCGGCAGCTGCAGACAGGCGCGGTTGATGCTGACCAGCCGGGACGGGCAGGCCGCCTCCCCCGGGCCGCAGGCCGGCTCCTGGAAGGCCACATCCTGGCGGCTCAGGGGGGTGGGCGGGTTGGAGAAGAAGCCCGACGGGGCGAAGTCACCGCTGCGCAGGCGGATCCGGAACAGGTCCTGGCCGGTGAAGCTGGTGTCGATGGTGAGGCGGGCCTCGTGGTTGAGGCTGACCCCGTTCAGCAGCGGCGCCCCGGCGGCGCTGTTGCCGGCCCGCTCCACCTCACTGCCGGTGTACTGCACGGCGCCCAGAACGCCGTTGATCTGCAGGTCGACGGTGGTGGTGGGGGCGAAGCGGGTGGCTTCCAGCGCCTCGATGGCGGCCGCGGGCGCCGGCGCCGGCAGTCCCTCGGCCCGCAGGGTCCCGGCGGCAGCACAGACCCAGGCCGCCATCAGCCAGGGAAGGGTGGTGCCGGCGGGCCTCACGGAGCCGGGCCGTTCAGGTGATCACGGTGGGGCGATCCATGCCGGTGCGCACCCGGATCTCGGCCAGGGCGTCGATGGCGTCGATCAGATCCTTCAGGGCCAGCTGGGGGTCGAGGTCGAGGGCGCCGCCGGGGGGCACGTAGCTCTCCAGGTACACCCGCAGGGTGGCGCCCTTGGTGCCGGTGCCCGAGAGCCGCAGCACCACCCGGCTGCCGTCGTCGAGCAGCACCCGCAGGCCCTGGCCCTTGCTGATCGAGCCGTCCACCGGGTCGGTGTAGCCGAAGTCATCGGCGGCGCGGATCGTGCGGCCGGCGAAGGCCTGGCCCGGCAGGCCGGCGAGCATCCCGGAGACCCGGTCGTAGAGGCCGTGGGCGGCGTCGCTGGCCACGGCCTCGTAGTCGTGGCGGGAGTAGTAGTGGCGGCCGAAGCGGCCCCAGTGGCCCGCCATCACCTCCGCCACCGAGCAGCCCCGCACCGCCAGGATCTGCAGCCAGAACAGCACCGCCCAGAGGCCGTCCTTCTCGCGGATGTGGTTGCTGCCGGTGCCGAAGCTCTCCTCGCCGCAGAGGGTGATCCGGCCGGCATCGAGCAGGTTGCCGAAGAACTTCCAGCCCGTGGGGGTCTCGAAGCAAGGGATGCCCAGTTCGGCGGCCACCACGTCGGCGGCGGCGCTGGTGGGCATCGAGCGGGCGACGCCGGCCAGGCCGTCCGCGTAGCCGGGGGCCAGGGTGGCGTTGGCGGTGAGCACGGCCAGGCTGTCGCTGGGGTTCACGAAGCAGCGCCGGCCCAGGATCATGTTGCGGTCGCCGTCGCCATCGCAGGCGGCGCCGAAGTCGTAGGCGCCACCGGCCAGCAGCAGGTCGGCCAGCTCGTGGGCGTAGGTGAGGTTGGGGTCGGGGTGGCCGCCGCCGAAGTCCGCCAGGGGCACGCCGTTGCGCACCGTGCCGGCCGGGGCCCCCAGCAGCCCCTCGAACAGGCGGCTGGCGTAGGGGCCGGTGACCGCATGCATGGCGTCGAAGGCGACGCGGAAGTCGCCCCGCAGCAGGGCGGCGATGCGGTCGAAGTCGAACAGCTTCTGCATCAGCGCCACGTAGTCGTCGACGCCGTCGATCACCTCCACCGCCATGGCGCCGATGGTCGCCGTGCCGGGAACCTCCAGGTTCAGGGGGTCGGCGTCGAGGATGCGGTAGCCGTCCAGGCTGAGGGTGGCGGCATGGATGGCATCGGTGACCGATTCCGGCGCCGGACCGCCGTTGGCGCCGTTGATCTTGACGCCGAAATCGCCGTCGGGGCCGCCGGGGTTGTGGCTGGCCGAGAGGATGATCCCGGCCACGGCGCCGTGGCTGCGGATCAGGTGGGAGGCGGCCGGGGTGGAGAGGATGCCGCCGGTGGTGGTGATCAGGCGGCTGACGCCATGGGCCGCGGCCATGCGGGCGATGACGCTGATCGCCGCGAGGTTGCCGTAGCGGCCGTCGCCGCCGACCACCAGGGTGCCGCCGGCGATCCCGGGCACCACCCGCAGGGAGGCCTCGATGAAGCTCTCCAGGTAGTGGGGGGTCTGGAACTGGCGGGTGCTCTTGCGCAGGCCGGAGGTGCCGGGCTTCTGGTCGTCGAAGGGTCGCTCCAGCGCCACCTGACGCAGCTCGGTCGTCATCGCCATGGCCGGCGTCCTGGTGCTCGGGGGAGCCCCAAGCTACCCCCGCCGATTCGGGGGGTCCTGCGAATGCTGGCTCAACTGGCGTTGCTGGCGCTCCAGCCGTGGCTGATGGCTTCGACAGCTATGGCTAGCGTGGATGAAACGGAGTCCCACCCCATGGCGCCACGGTCGCTTCCCACTGCCCTGCGGATGGCCGTGGCCGCCTCCGCGGTCGTCGCCACCACCGCCGGGGCGGTGGTGTTCAGCCCAAGCTCGGTGCGCGGGGCCGTCATGGGGGCCCCGAAGGCCCTCCCCTATGCCGAAGCGGTGAGCCGCACCCACACCGCCGCCGAGGCGGTGCTGGTCGGGGCGGGGGTCGAATCCTGCCTGCGGGGCAAGCTCACCAATGCCCTGCTGGGCCTCTCCAGCAGCTGTGAGGCCAAGGGGGAGCGCAACTCCCTCTGCCAGCTGGCCGACAAGGCCGTCGTCGTCACCCCCATGACCCTGGCCTTCATGCGGGACACCGCGACCCAGCTGCTGGCTCTGATCGATGCGGGCGCCACCCGGGCGGCGGCCCCCGGCAGCCCGGAGCCCTCCCTGCCCCAACCCTGACACCGATCCATGGAGATTCAGCACCCCTCGGACGACGGCCCCCTGTCGGCGGAGCAGGCCCTGCTGCTGGAGCAGTTCCGCCAGCGCGTGGAGGCGAGGATCAGCAGCCACGGCCTCACCAGCACCGATGTGGCGGATCTGGTGAAGGAGCTGCGCGACCATCCCCAGGTGAGCCGCCAGCTGATGGCGGAGCTGGCCCATGAGCTGCAGCGGCTGCTGCCTGGCCAGCGCTTCAGTTTTGATTGGGATTGATCAGGTTGATGCCCCCCTGCCTTGGGGCGGCATTCTCCGCCGGCCTGGCCACCGGCAGCTGCAGGCGGCAGACAGCCGTGAGCCGGCGGGCGGCACTGTCGATCGGTTCGCGCCGCTCGAAGCTGTTGCTGGTGGCCACCACCGAGCGTTGACGGATCGTCCAGAGCACGTCCTTGCAGCTGGCGGGCAGGCGTGGATGGTCGAGGAGGGGATTGGCCAGGCTGCGGGCCTTGTCGCAGGATTCGGCCGTGTTCTCGCGGCTGCAGGCCAGCGTGATCAGCTGCAGGGAGCGGAACTCGGAGGAGGGAGGGAAGGGGGGCGGCGCGGGTGCGGCCCGCAGCGGTGACGCCCCCGCCAGGGGCAGGCTTGCGAGCAGAGCCAGGTGCGGCAGGGCCGCTCCGAGGCGGCGCGGGGCCGGGGAGGTGGCGCGTGAAGACCGGTCCATGGCGGGCGGGGAGGTCACCCAATCATGGCCGCCGCCCCGGGATCCCTGCCGGGGAATGGCCAGGCTGGCCTCGCCCGTGCCGC
>NZ_JAYGHZ010000298.1:0-9565 GCF_034931285.1 Synechococcus sp. BA-120 BA3 | reverse complement strand
ATTTTATGGATCCAGCGCACACCTGGTTCTACACAAGTCACCTCGTCGGCAGCGTCAGAGGTGTTTAAGGGACAGGGGCGGCCTCGAGGCCCTCCAGGGCGGCCTCCGCATCCGCCCCGGCCAGCTGCTCGCGCAGCTCGTCGCGCCGGGCGATCAGTTCGGCCAGGGTCTGGCCGTGGCGGCGCTCCAGGGCCTTGAGCAGGGCCATGCGCTCCTGCAGCAGGGCCAGGCTGTCCGGGTCGCTCTCCAGCAGGGCGCCGTAGCGATCCAGATCCCGGGCCAGGTCCTGCAGACCGGCCAGGGCCTCAGCGCAGGCCCCATGCAGCGGCGCCACGCCGGCATCGAGGCCGGCCATGGTCTGGAGTTCCTGGTCGCAGGCCGCCAGGTGATCCAGCACCGACGGGGCACCCTCGGCCCCCTCCACCAGCCGGCCGATCAGGGTCATCACCCCCTCCTGCAGGCGCACCCCGTGGGCGAGCCGGTCCTGTTCACCCTGGAGCCGCTGGCGCTCGGCGGGATCCTCCAGCGCCGCGGCCTCCAGCTCCGCCAGCAGCTCCTCCTGCCGCTCCCGATCCCGGGCGAAGCGGTCCCGGTCGGCGCGGGCCAGGTCCAGGGCGTCGGCCTCCCCCTTCCAGCCCTGCCAGGCGGCGCGGCTGGCCTCCAGGGCTGCGACCAGATCCTCCCCAGCGAAGCGATCCAGCCAGCGGCGCTGCTGGCCGGGGCGGCCCAGCTGCTGGGTCTGGCCCTGCACGGTGAGATCGAGCAGCAGGGGGCGCAGCTCCAGCACCTGGCTGCGGCTCACCACCACCCCGTTGAGGCGGTGGCGGCTGGTGAGCCGCTCGTCCTGCAGACGCCAGTCGCGGCTGAGCAGCAGCTCGTCGTCCTCGGCCTCCAGCTCCTGGCGCTCCAGCCAGTCGCGCACGGGGGGGGCCAGGCTGAAGCTGGCCTCGATCCGGCCCCGCTCGGCGCCGCGGCGCAGCAGGCGGGCCCCCTGGCTGCCCTGGGCACCGCCCAGCAGGGCATCGAGGGCATCGAGCAGGATCGACTTGCCGGCGCCGGTCTCGCCGGTGAGCACGGTGAACCCGGTGGAGAACGCCAGCTCCAGCCGCTCGATCAGGGCGATGTTCTCGAGGCGCAGACCCGTGAGCACCCAGGCCTCCGGCGAGCGATCGGTACGTGGCCCGACCGTAGCGGCTGTGACTTTCGTTTAGAAGGGGGTTCCGCCTGCCGGCGCCGCGGCGGTGCCCCCGAGCCATGGTCTCCTCCCCCCCAGCCCCCGCCGCGACGCCCGAGCGCCCGGGCGCCGCCGTCGAGATGGGGGATTTCCTGGAAGCGGCGGGCCTGCTCAGCTACGACCCGGCCGCCATCACCCGCATCTACGCCGGCCACCCGATGCGCCTGGTCCGGCGGGTCTGGCAGACCCTGGTGCCGATCGGCCTCTATTTGCTGGGGGTGGGCTTCGACTGGTTCACCGGCCAGCTGGCCAACCCCGCCCGGGCGCGGGAACGGGCCCGGGAATGCGCCGAACTGCTGGTGGCCCTCGGCCCCGCCTTCATCAAGGCCGGCCAGGCCCTCTCCACCCGGCCCGACATCATTCCACCGGTGCTGCTGGAGGAGCTGGCCCAGCTGCAGGACCAGCTGCCCGGCTTCGACAGCGCCCTGGCCATGGCCTGCATCGAGGAGGACCTCGGCGCTCCGGTGGAGACGATCTTCGCCTCGCTGGAGAAGGAGCCGATCTCCGCCGCCTCCCTCGGCCAGGTGCACCGGGGCGTGCTGATGAGCGGCGAACGGGTGGCGGTGAAGGTGCAGCGGCCGGGCCTGCGGGAGCAGATCACCCTCGACCTCTACATCGTCCGCAACATCGCCGGCTGGCTGAACAAGAACGTGGGCCTGATCAAGAGTGATCTGGTCGGTCTGATCGATGAACTCGGCAAGCGGGTCTTCGAGGAGATGGACTACATCAACGAGGCCACCAACGCCGAGACCTTCGCCCGCCTGCACAGCCACAACCCCCGCATCGCCGTCCCCGCCATCCACCGCCAGGCCACCAGCCGCCGGGTGCTGACGATGGAATGGATCGACGGCGTCAAGCTCACCAACCTCGACGCGGTGCGGGCCCTGGGAGTCGACCCCGACCAGATGGTGGAGGTCGGGGTGAACTGCAGCCTGCAGCAGCTGCTGGAGCACGGTTTCTTCCACGCCGATCCCCACCCCGGCAACCTGCTGGCCCTGCCCGACGGGCGCCTGGCCTACCTGGATTTCGGCATGATGAGCGAGGTGTCGCGGGAGGCGCGCACCGGGCTGATCCAGGCGGTGGTGCACCTGGTGAACCGCAACTTCGGCGCCCTCTCCAAGGATTTCGTGCAGCTGGGCTTCCTGGGGGAAGCGGTGGATCTCGAACCGATCGTGCCGGCCTTCGAGACGGTGTTCGGCCAGGCCCTGGAGATGGGGGTGAGCCGCATGGATTTCAAGGCGGTCACCGACGACCTCTCCGGGGTGATGTACCGCTTCCCCTTCCAGGTGCCGCCGTACTACGCCCTGATCATCCGTTCGCTGGTGACCCTGGAGGGCATCGCCCTGAGTGTCGACCCTGACTTCAAGATCCTCGGCGCCGCCTACCCCTACTTCGCCCGCCGGCTGATGGAGGATCCCGATCCCGAGCTGCGCCGCAGCCTGCGGGAGATGCTCTACGACGGCGAGGAGTTCCGCTGGCAGCGGCTGGAGAGCCTGGTGGCCAGCGCCTCGCTCCAGGACCAGCTGGACCTCGACGGCCTGCTCGACCAGGTGCTCGATTTCCTCTTCTCCCCCAACGGCGGCCTGCTGCGCCAGCAGCTCGTCGATGCGCTGGTGCAGCAGATGGATGCCCTGGCCTGGAGCACCACCCTGCGCCTCGGTCGGCGGCTGCCCACCCGCCTGCTGCCGCCGGGGCTGCGGGCCCTGCCCCCCGCTGCGGCGACGCCACCGCTGCTGGACCTGGAGCCGATCCAGGAGCTGCTGGCCATCCTGCGCGACCTGCCCGGCTTCGAGCCGTCGCTGCTGCTCAAGCGCCTGCCGCGGGTGCTGGGGGAGCCGGATCTGCGCCGCATGGGGCTGCAGGTAGCCAAGGGTCTGGCGGAGCGGGGCGTGGTCCACCTGCTGCGCGATGTGCTCGTGACGCCGGCGGTGCGCCAGGCCGCCGGTGTCAGCGGTGTCTGAGATCCGTAGAGTCAGGCGCACCCATAGGGAGACAAGCGTGATCAAGCGGCGAAGGCTCGTGGCCGCTGTCCTGGGTCTGGGGCTGTGCTGCTCGACTCCCGCGGCCATGGCCACCGAGAACCTGGTGTTCACCAGCGGGGCCTTCCGGCGCTCGATTCCGGTGGCCGACCTGGAGCATCTGGCCACCACCGGCGAGGCCCGGGGCCTGCTGCGGGACGTGCTGCGGCTGGGCCGCCAGGACCCCAAGCAGGTCAGCAAGCTGCTGAACGAATCGGTGAAGCTGCCGATCGTGCTGATGAGCCGCCTGCTCAACACCCGCATCGGTGAGGCGATCCTGGCCCGCCTGGCGCGGATCCTGTTCCCCCTGCGGGCCCCGGAAGCGGGCGTGCCCGCCCTGCGCGCCGCCATGGTGCTGGGCACCTACGAGGGCAAGGGGTCGTTGTCGGCCATCACCTTCCTGCGGGCCTACCCGACCCGGGAGCTGGAGGTGAGCATTCCGGCCCTGCTGGCGCTGGCGTCCAAGGCCTCCTCGATCAGCGAACTGGTGCGCTTCTTCTCCGAATCGCCGCTGGACGGGCTGCGGGGCAGCGACCCCCAGGCGGCCCCGGCCCCGGCTCCGGCACCCGCCACGCCGACCCCGACCGCCCCCGCCCCCTGACGCCCGAGACCGGAGCCCTACATTGACGTCAGCCACGCCGCTGTCCCCCGTGCCCCTGCTACGAGCCCTGCGACGTCTGGGCCGGCAGCCCACCATGCAGGACTGGCCGGGGCTGATCGAGGCGTACCGCAGCTGGCTGCCCGTCAGTGACGCGACCCCGGTGGTGACCCTGCGGGAGGGGGCCACCCCCCTGATTCCGGCGCCGGTGATCGCCGAACGGGTCGGACGGGGCGTGAAGGTGTTCCTCAAGTACGACGGCCTCAACCCCACCGGCTCCTTCAAGGACCGGGGCATGACGATGGCCATCAGCAAGGCCAAGGAGGCGGGCTCGGAGGCGGTGATCTGCGCCAGCACCGGCAACACCTCGGCAGCGGCGGCGGCCTACGCGCGCCGGGGCGGGATGCGGGCCTTCGTGCTGATCCCCGACGGCTACGTGGCCCAGGGCAAGCTGGCCCAGGCCCTGCTCTACGGCGCCGAGGTGCTGGCGGTGCAGGGCAACTTCGACCGGGCCCTGGCGATCGTGCGCGACGTGGCCGACCGCTACCCGGTCACCCTGGTCAATTCCCTCAACCCCTACCGGCTGCAGGGGCAGAAGACGGCCGCCTTCGAGGTGGTCGACGCCCTCGGCGAGGCCCCCGACTGGCTCTGCATCCCGGTGGGCAACGCCGGCAACATCAGCGCCTACTGGATGGGCTTCAAGGAATACCGCCAGGCGGGCCACAGCGCGGTGCTGCCGCGGATGATGGGCTTCCAGGCCGCCGGCTCCGCTCCGATGGTGCTGGGGCACACGGTGGAGCAACCGGACACCATCGCCACGGCGATCCGCATCGGCAATCCGGTGAACAAGGAGAACGCCCTCAACGTGCGCAAGGAGAGCAACGGCGACTTCATGGCCGTCACCGATGCCGAGATCATCGAGGCCTACAAGCTGCTGGGCCAGGGGGAGGGGATCTTCTGCGAGCCCGCGAGCGCCGCCTCGGTGGCGGGCCTGATCAAGCGGCGGGAGGAGGTGCCGGCCGGCGCCACGGTGGTGTGCGTGCTCACCGGCAACGGCCTCAAGGACCCGACGACGGCGATCGAGAACAACGACGCCACCTTCCACACCGGCATCGCCCCCGAAACCGAAACCGTCGCCAAGGTGATGGGCTTCTGAGCCGCCAGCTCGGGGCTTTTCGGACCTGACAGAGCCCCAACCGTCTGGGGAAATCCTGGGACATTCCCCACCACACGCCGGGAGAGCCGGGGGAGGGAAACCCCCCGTGGGCGTTGCGCGGATTCCCCAGGCTCGGGAATCGGTGGAAAACCCCTCGAAAATGCCCATTGCTGCGGCCCATTCCCCAGCCATCCACACGGCAAACATCAGTGGTGCCAAGGGAAGAGAGCCTGTTTACCCGTTTTCCCCCGTCCCTACGACGACGGGCTGTTTTTCTTCTTCCCAATCCTTGATTGATCCTCTGAACAGTCGGGGAGCCACCCGTTGCGCTTTGGCGCGCCCTGTGAAACCGTGGGGCCTCACGAACGCCGTGCCGCCCTCGCCGGCCCCCGCCATGAAGCTGGTCTGCTCCCAGGCTGAACTCAGCGCCAGCCTCCAGCTGGTCAGCCGGGCGGTGGCGACGCGCCCCACCCATCCGGTGCTGGCCAACGTGCTGCTCACTGCCGATGCGGGCACCGGCCGCCTCAGCCTCACCGGCTTCGACCTCAACCTCGGCATCCAGACGAGCCTGCCCGCCGCCGTCGAGACCAGCGGTGCCATCACCCTGCCGGCGAAGATGTTCGGCGAGATCGTGGCGCGCCTGGCCACCGACAGCCCCATCAGCCTCAGCTGCCCCGAGGGCGAGGAGCAGCTGGAGCTGACCAACCTCTCCGGCAGCTACAAGATGCGCGGCATGCCCGCCGACGACTACCCGGACCTGCCCCTGGCCCAGAGCGGCACGCCGATCCGCTTCCACGCCGAGGCCCTGGTGAAGGGCCTGCGGGCCACCCTGTTCGCCAGCAGCCCCGATGAGAACAAGCAGCTGCTGACGGGCGTGCACCTGCGCCTCGATGGCGAGGGCCTGGAGTGCGCCGCCACCGATGGCCACCGCCTGGCGGTCCAGCGCCTCTCCCACGCCGTGGAGGCCTCCGGCGGCGAGCCGCCGGCCGCCGATGGCGAGGACTTCGCCGTGACGGTGCCGGCCCGTTCCCTGCGGGAGCTGGAGCGGATCCTCTCGGGCCGCGGCTCCCAGGAACCCCTGAGCCTGTTCTGCGAGCGCGGCCAGGTGGTGGTGCTCTCCGCCGACCAGGTGCTCACCAGCCGCAGCCTCGACGGCACTTACCCCAACTACCGCCAGCTGATCCCGCCCACGTTCCAGCGCCGCATGGTGCTCGACCGCCGCGCTTTCATCGCCGCCCTCGAACGGGTGGCGGTGCTGGCCGACCAGCACAACAACGTGGTCAAGATCAGCGCCGACCCGGCCGCCGGCACGGCGACGATCCGGGCCGACGCCCAGGACGTGGGCAGCGGCTCGGAATCGCTGGCGGCCACGATCGAGGGGGAGGCGATCGAGATCGCCTTCAACGTCCGCTACCTGCTCGATGGCCTCAAGGCCATGGGCTCCGACCAGGTGGTGCTGCAGTGCAACGCCGCCACCACCCCGGCCGTGCTGGCGCCGGTGGGGGCCGATGAGGCGTTCACCTACCTGGTGATGCCCGTCCAGATCCGCACCAGCTGAGTCCGTGGGTCTTCCCGACCAGCTGCTGCTGAGCGATCTGCTGCGGCGGCAGGTGCGGTGCGATCAGGGCCTCGAGCGCGGCGTCGGGGTGCTGGCCTGGATGCACCCGCCGGTGCACCGGCTGCTGGGCTGGGCCAGCCGGCCCTCGGCCTTCGCCCAGAAGCGGCTGGTGTGGCGGCTGGACCAGCTGCGGGGGCTGGGGGAGCAGGAGGTGTTCGTGAAGGGGGAGCCGGCGGAGACGGACGCCGCCACCCTCGAACGGTTGCCGACCCTGATCGATGCGGCCCTCACCGGCGCCGATGACGTGCCCCTGGGCCTGGTGGCCGACGCCGCCGTCGAGCTGCGCAGCGGCCGCATCCTCCACTACCTGGTGGCCCGCAGCGATCCGCGGCTGCCGGGCACCAGCCGCTGGCGCCTCAGCCCCGACCGGATCGTCGACCAGCAGCCCGGCCGGGTGTTCACCGCCCTGCGGGGGCTGGATGATCTGCCGGTGGCCCGCGCCAGCGTGCGCCAGCAGCTGCTGCGCCGCTCGCGGCGCTGGAAGGAGCAGGTGCAGGAGGTGGGCGGCCGCGTCGAGGAGCGGCTGGAGGGCTGGCTGGAGGAGCCCCCCTGGCCGGAGGCCTTCCGCGAGGAACGGCCCTGGCCCGAGAGGGACCAGGAGCCTGCCCGGGAACGCCGCGACCCCTACGACGACGACCCCGACGGGCCCGATCCCCTCGAGGACTGGCCCGAGGAGGAGGAGCCGCTGGAAGAACCCCGGGAGTACCGGGAGCCCCCCCAGCCGCTCCCGCCGGAGCCGGAACAGCGCCGCGATCGCTACCGGGGTCGGGAGCCCCACCGGGACGACGACCCCTGGATCTGATACTGGAGGGCCGTTGCCGCGCTCCCCGGTGGTTTCTGCCTCGACCCCGTCCTTCTCGGTGCCCGAGGCCCTGCGCAAGGAGGGCCTGAGCCAGGGCGACTACGACGAGATCGTGCGCCGCCTGGGGCGTGCCCCCAACCGGGCCGAGCTGGGCATGTTCGGGGTGATGTGGTCGGAGCACTGCTGCTACCGCAACTCCCGCCCCCTGCTGGGCCAGTTCCCCACCACCGGCCCCCGCATCCTGGTGGGGCCGGGTGAGAACGCCGGGGTGGTGGATCTGGGCGAGGGCCAGCGGCTGGCCTTCAAGATCGAGAGCCACAACCACCCCTCGGCGGTGGAGCCCTTCCAGGGGGCGGCCACCGGGGTGGGCGGCATCCTGCGGGACATCTTCACCATGGGGGCGCGCCCGATCGCCCTGCTCAACGCCCTGCGCTTCGGGCCGCTGGAGGACGAGCGCAACGTGGGCCTGATGGAGGGGGTGGTGGCAGGCATCGCCCACTACGGCAACTGCGTCGGCGTGCCGACGGTGGGCGGTGAGGTGGCGTTCGATCCCAGCTACGGCGGCAACCCGCTGGTGAACGCCATGGCCCTGGGCCTGATGGAGACCGACGACATCGTCTGCTCCGGGGCGGTGGGCGTGGGCAATCCGGTGGTCTACGTGGGCAGCACCACCGGCCGCGACGGCATGGGCGGCGCCAGCTTCGCGTCCGCCGAGCTCACCGAGGCCTCCCTCGACGACCGGCCTGCCGTGCAGGTGGGCGATCCGTTCCTGGAGAAGGGGCTGATCGAGGCCTGCCTGGAGGCCTTCCAGAGCGGCGATGTGGTGGCGGCCCAGGACATGGGCGCTGCTGGCCTCACCTGCAGCTGCTCGGAGATGGCGGCCAAGGGCGGGCTGGGCATCGAGCTGGATCTGGATCGGGTGCCGGCGCGGGAGAGCGGCATGACGGCCTACGAATTCCTGCTGAGCGAATCCCAGGAGCGGATGCTGTTCGTGGTCGCGGCCGGCCGGGAGGAGCCGCTGATGGAGCGCTTCCGCCGCTGGGGCCTGCAGGCGGCGGTGGTGGGCCGGGTGCTGCAGGAGAACGTGGTGCGGGTGCTGCAGCACGGCGAAGTCGCGGCTGAGGTGCCCGCCAGCGCCCTGGCGGACGACACGCCGATCAACCACCACGCGCTGCTGGCCGAACCCCCCGCCGATCTGCAGGCCCACTGGACCTGGAGCGAAGCCGAGCTGCCCGCGGCCTCGAGTGCCGGCGGCCTGGAGCTGGCCGCTGGATCGCTGGGCTGGGGTGACGCCCTGCTGCGCCTGCTGGATGACCCCACCATCGCCAGCAAGCGCTGGGTGTACCGCCAGTACGACCACCAGGTGCAGGCCAACACGGTGGTGCTGCCCGGCGGTGCCGATGCGGCGGTGGTGCGGTTGCGGCCCCAGCAGGGGGAAGGGGCGATGGCCCCGGCGACCCGCGGCGTGGCGGCCACGGTCGACTGCCCCAACCGCTGGGTGGGCCTCGATCCGGAGCGGGGCGCCATGGCGGCCGTGGCGGAGGCGGCCCGCAACCTCTCCTGCACGGGTGCCGAGCCCCTGGCGGTCACCGACAACCTCAACTTCCCCTCCCCCGACACGGCCATCGGCTACTGGCAGCTGGCGATGGCCTGCCGGGGCCTGTCGACCGCCTGCAGCGCCCTGGCCACGCCGGTCACCGGCGGCAACGTCTCGCTGTACAACGAGACCCGTCTGCCCGATGGGCGCATGCAGCCGATCCACCCCACCCCGGTGGTGGGCATGGTGGGGCTGGTGCATGACCTGGCCCATGTGACGGGGCTGGCCTGGGGCCAGGCCGGCGATGGCGTCTGGCTGCTGGGGGTGCCGCTGCAGGAGAGCGGCGACGAACGCCTGGGGCTGGGGGCCAGCAGCTACCTGGAGGTGGTTCACGGCCGGCACACGGGCCGCCCGCCCCTGGTGGATCTGGCCCTGGAGGGCCGGGTGCAGGGCTTCCTGCGGGCGGCCATCGCCGCCGGTCTGGTGCGCTCCGCCCACGACCTCTCCGATGGCGGCCTGGCGGTGGCGCTGGCGGAGGCCTGCATCGCCTCCGGCCTGGGGGCTGCGCTGGTCGCTCAGAGCAGCTTGAAGCCGTCCAGCAG
>NZ_JAYGHZ010000297.1:0-10071 GCF_034931285.1 Synechococcus sp. BA-120 BA3 | reverse complement strand
CGGCGATGGCCGCGGCGGCCGTGGCGCCCATGGCCCGGCGCACCTTCGCCAATCCGGTCCATTCGGTGCTGGCCTGGGCGCCGGCGGTAGCGCCGGCTGGTGGCACCCGGGCGGCGGCGGGGATGGAGCGGGCCCTGCTGGAGCACCCGGGAGCGGTGGTGCTGGTGGGCAGTGCCCCCACGGCCCTGGAGCGTCTGCTGGAGCTGGTCGAGGCCGGAACCATCGCCGCCCCGGCCCTGGTGATCGGCATGCCGGTGGGGTTCGTGGGGGTGGCCGAGAGCAAGCGCCATCTCGCCGCCAGCGCTCTCCCCCAGATCCGCCTGGAGGGCAGCAAGGGCGGCGCCGGACTGGTGGCCGCCGCCGCCAATGCCCTGCTGCGCCGGGCCTGGCTGGATCAGGCGGCCCTGGACCCACCCCCCTGAAGTCCCACCGCCACATGGCTGTTGGCCTCGATGCGGCCCAGCACCTGGCGGGCCCGCAGCACCACCGAGGCGGGAACGCCCGCCAGCCGGGCCGCCTCGATGCCGTAGCTGCGGCTGGCGCCCCCCCGGCAGACCCGGTGCAGGAACACCAGGTCGTTGCCGGTCTCCTCCACCAGCACCTGGGCGTTGCCCACGTTGGGGAGCAGCTCGGCGAGCTCGTTGAGCTCGTGGTAGTGGGTGGCGAAGATCGTGCGGGCGCCGATGCCCTCGGCCAGATGTTCCGCCACGGCCCAGGCGATCGAGAGGCCGTCGAAGGTGGCCGTGCCCCGGCCGATCTCGTCGAGCAGCACCAGGGAGCGGGGGCTGGCGTGGTGAAGGATGTTGGCGGTCTCGGCCATTTCCACCATGAAGGTGGACTGGCCGCTGGCCAGGTCGTCCACCGCCCCCACCCGGGTGAAGATGCGGTCGGCGATGCCCAGCCGGGCGGAGCGGGCCGGGATCCAGCTGCCGATCTGGGCCATCAGCTGCAGCAGGCCGCTCTGGCGCAGATAGCAGCTCTTGCCGCTGGCATTGGGCCCGGTGAGGACGATCAGGTCCGGTGACGGGGCGCCGTCGGCTTCGGGGGCCCCCAGCTGCAGGTCGTTGGCGGTGAAGGACGCATCGACCAGCAGCTGCTCCACCACCGGATGGCGCCCCGCCTCGATCACCAGCTCGCGGCCCTCGCTGAGTTCGGGCCGGCAGTAGCCGCCGGTGGCCGCCACCTCCGCCAGGGAGGCCAGGGCATCGAGTTCCGCCACCCGCCGGGCGGCCGCCCGCACGGGCCCGGCCGCCTCCCCCACCCGGCGGCGCAGGTCGCAGAAGAGGTCGTACTCCCGCTGGCAGGCCCGGGCCCGCAGCTGCAGGATCCGGCCTTCGCGGCCCTTCAGCTCCGGGGTGACGAAGCGCTCCTCGTTGGCCAGGGTCTGGCGGCGGATCCAGTGGTCCGGAACGGCGGCGGCCCGGGCGCGGCTCACGGCCAGGAAGTAGCCGAAGGTGCGGTGGTACTGGAGGCGCAGGTTGGGGTTGCCGCTGGCACGCCGTTCGATCGCCTCCTGACGGGAGAGCCAGGCCTCCTGGTCGTCGAGCTGGTTGCGCAGGCCGTCGAGCACCGGATCGACCCCGTCATGGAGCAGGCCGCCCTCGCTCAGCGACAGGGGCGGCGTCTCCACCAGGTGATGGCGCACCTGTTCGGCCAGGGCGGCCAGCTCGGGCCATGGGCCCTTGAGGGCCGCCAGGGGGCCGCTGGCGGCCCGTTCCATCAGGGCGCCATCGCCGACGGCACCGGCGAGGGACAGGACGCAGCGGCCGGCGGCGTACTGGCGGTGATGGAAAGCCGCCATGGCGGCCGGGTCATGGCCGAGCAGGGCCTGGCGGCGGCCCAGGATCGGCAGTCCGTAGGGGTGGTCGGGACAGGCCAGTGACAGCAGCCGCTGCAGGGCCACCTCCTCGGGCTGGTCCTCGCTCTGGGCCAGCTCCTCCAGCACCACCTGCCGCTCCATGGCGAAGCTGTCGGGGTCGAGCCGGGGCCGGAGCACCAGATCCATCAGCAGATCCAGGGCCTCGGCCGCCCCCTCCGGGGGCATCAGGGCGTGGAAATGGACATCGTCGAAGCCGGTGGCCGCATTGCTGCTGCCCCCCAGGGCCTCGATGCGGCGATCGAACTCCCCGGCCGCCAGCCCGTCGCTGCCCTTGAACACCATGTGCTCCAGGAAATGGGCCAGTCCGCTCTCCATGGGCGTCTCGAAGGCGCTGCCGGCCCGGCACCAGAAATCGAGGCAGACCAGGGGGGCGTCCATTAGGTCGAGCTGCACCAGTTCGACCCCGTTGGCGAGCGTGCGGCCGACAGGGGCGGCAAGACCGGGCAGCAAGGACCCGCAACAACCCAGGGAATCGCTCACGGATGCATGGCAGGATCCGCATTCTGCTGTGACGCCGTGTCCATGGGTGAGGTCGCGCCGGCCGTCGACGGTGGCATCCATCCTCTGGTGGATGCCCTGGCGGAGCGGATCCGGCTCTGTCGCAACGCTCTGCCGGATCTGGCCCCCCTGGCGATCGACCCCGAACTGGAGGCGATCAGCGGCAGCCTGGACGGCGATGCCCTGTACATCCGCAACGAGGTGCACCGCTGCCGGGGGCTGCGCAAGCTGCACCTGGAGACGGCGCGCCTCGGGGCCGGACTGCAGATCCTCCACTGCGTCTTCTTCCCCGATCCCCGCCACGATCTGCCGGTGTTCGGCGCTGACATCGTCGCCGGCAAGGCCGGGGTGAGTGCCGCCATCGTCGACCTCTCGCCGGTGGTGGAGAGCCTGCCGGAGGCGATCGCCGCGGCCCTGGCCGGCCGGGAGCGGCCCGCCTTCGCCCAGGTGCGCGATCTGCCCCCCTGGGGGTCGATCTTCTCCCCCCATGTGCTGTTCGTGCGGCCGGAGTCGGAGGCGGAGGAGAAGGGGTTCGTCGAGGAGGTGGCGACGTTCCTCGGCGTGCTGGCCACAGCGGCGGCGACGAGCCCTTCCCAAGCCCATGACGATCCGGCTACGGTTGCGCGATGGCAAGGGCAGCTGAGGTATTGCAAGCAACAGAAACAAAACGACAAGACCCGGAGGGTGCTGGAGAAGGCCTTCAATCCCCAGTGGGCCGACCGCTACATCGAGGACCTGCTCTTCGACGACCCACCGGTCCCTGGCGCAACGGGCTGATCGCCGCCGGCGTGGCGGGCCTGCTGGTGGGCGGTGTCGTTCTGTATCAGCGGCTTCAGTCCGCCAGGCCTCCGGCCACCGCCGTGGCGCGTCCGCCGGCCCCAGTGGAGGCCGTGGCGGCCCTGGGCCAGCTGGAGCCCGACGGTGACGTGCGCATCCTCGCAGCGCCGATCACCGGCATCGGCGGCAGCCCCCGCATCACCGAACTGCTGGTGGCCGAGGGCGACCGGGTGCGGGCCGGCCAGCTGCTGGCCCGTTTCGACAACCAGCCGCTGCAGCGGGCGGAACTGGAGCTGATCCGCACCCGGATCGCCAACCTCAGCCGCCGGCTCACCATCCAGACCCGCGACCTGGCGCGCTACCGCCGGCTGGCCAGTGACGGCGCCTTTTCGGCCGCCGATCTGGACGTGCTCGAGCAGCGCACCCTGGAGCTCCAGGGCCAGCTGCAAGAGGCCAGGGCTTCCCTGGTCAAGGCCAGCACCGACCTGGTCAACACCGAACTGCGGGCCCCGATCGACGGCACGGTGCTGCGCATCCAGGCCCGCGTCGGCGAGCGGCCCGGCGACAAGGGCATCCTCGAACTGGGGGCCAGCGATCGCATGGAGGCCTCGATCGAGGTCTACGAGAGCGACATCGATCGGGTCCGGGTCGGCCAGGCCGTCACCCTGACCAGTGAGAACGGCGGCTTCGACGGCACCCTCCGGGGCACTGTGAAACGCATCAGTCCCCAGGTCCGCCAGCGGGAGGTGCTCTCCACCGATCCCACCGGTGACGCCGATGCCCGTGTCGTCGAGGTTCGGGTGCGGCTCGATCCCCAGGACGGGGCCCGGGTCGCTGCCCTCAGCGGCCTCAAGGTCATCGCCCGCCTGCAGCCATGAGCCTCTGGCAGGGACGCCGCATCCCGCTGGCCTGGCTGCTGCTCACCCGCCAGCCGATGCGCCTGGCGGTGGCCCTGGCCGGGATCACCTTCGCCGGGATCCTGATGTTCATGCAGCTGGGCTTCCGCGATGCCCTGTTCGACTCCAGTGTCACGGTGCACAAGCTGTTCGACACCGATCTGGTGCTGCTCAGCCCCCGCAGCAAGAGCTCGATCAGCATGACCGGCTTCCCCGAGCGACGGCTGGTGCAGGCCATGGCCGATGCGGATGTGACCGGCATCACCCCGGTGCACTGGAACCTGCTGCTGTGGCGCAACCCCCAGACCAAGGGCACCCGTTCGATCCTGGCCCTGGGGTTTGAGCCGGGGGATCCCCTGTTCCTCGATCCGGCCGTCACCGCCCTGGCGCCCCGCCTCACCCAGAAGGGCCGGGTGCTGTTCGACGACCTCTCCCGCGATGAGTTCGGACCGGTGGCCAAGTGGTTCCGGGAGGGACGCGTCGTCGAGAGTGAGGTGGCCGGCAAGCGCCTGCGGGTGGCGGGCCTGTTCAGTTCAGGGCCCTCCTTCGGTGCCGACGGCAACCTCCTCACCAGCCGGGAAACCCTGCTGAGCCTGGTGCCGAACAACCCGCCCGGCAGCATCGAGCTGGGTCTGATCCGCCTGCGTCCCGGGGCCGACCCCGCCCAGGTGGTGGACCGGTTGCGCCGCCTGCTGCCCGAGGACGTGACCGTGCTCACCAAGCAGGGCTTCCTGGATCTGGAGATGGACTACTGGCGCACCAGCACCGCCATCGGCTTCATCTTCACCCTGGGCGCCGCCATGGGTTTCGTGGTGGGCTGCGTGATCGTCTACCAGATCCTCTATTCCGACGTCAGCGACCACCTGCCGGAGTACGCCACCCTGATGGCCATGGGCTACAGCCTGCTCACCCTGCTGGGGGTGGTGGCGCGCGAGGGGCTGCTCCTGGCGATCTTCGGCTATGTGCCCGCCTACCTGGCCGGCCAGGTGCTCTACGGCGTCATCCATGCCGCCACCAAGCTGCCGGTGGCCATGGCCGGTGACCGGGCCACGACCGTTTTCCTGATGATCCTGGTGATGTGCATGGGGTCGGCGGCGATGGCGATGCGCAAGCTGGGCGACGCCGATCCGGCGGATATTTTCTGAGCCGATCCCGATTCCGTGCCGCTGATCCTGAGCCGATGACCACCCTCCTGCCCGGTTCCACCCCACCCGCCGTTCCCACCGCTGCGGGCTCCGCCACCGTCTCGGTGCGCGGGCTCAGCCATTGGTACGGCACCGGCACGATGCGGCGCCAGGTGCTCCAGGGCATTGATCTGGAGATCCACCCCGGCGAAGTGGTGCTGCTCACGGGGCCCTCGGGCTGCGGCAAGACCACCCTGCTCACCCTGGTGGGGGCCCTGCGCCAGGTGATGGAGGGTTCGGTGCGGGTGCTGGGCTGCGAGCTGAACGGCTCCAGCCGCCATGAGCGCCAGCTGCTGCGCCGCAGCGTCGGCATGATCTTCCAGGGCCACAACCTGCTGCGCTGCCTCACCGCCGAGCAGAACGTGCAGATGGGGGCCGACCTGCTGCCGGATCTGGGCTACCGCGCCCGCCGTGACCTCTCGCGCGAATGGCTGCGGGCCGTGGGCCTCTCCGACCACCTCGGCAAGCTCCCCCACGACCTCTCCGGCGGCCAGAAGCAGCGGGTGGCCATCGCCCGCGCCCTGGCCGCCCACCCGCGCCTGCTGCTGGCCGACGAACCCACCGCCGCCCTCGACAGCCGCACCGGCCGGGAGGTGGTGGAACTGCTCCAGCGCCTGGCCCGGGACGAGGGCTGCGGGGTGCTGATGGTCACCCACGACCCCCGCATCCTCGATGTGGCGGACCGCCTGGTGCGGATGGAGGATGGGCGGCTGTGGGACGGGGAGGCCGTGGTCGGGTGAGTAGGGTGGAACCTCACAGTCTTTTCAAGGCTCGCATCACCTATGTCGAAACGCAGGAACCTCAAGAAGGAAAAGCAGGAGCGCAACCGGGCCTATGCCCGCAAGTTCAAGAAGCGCAAGCTGCGTAACGACGGCCGCGGTGAAGGGGCCGGCAACGGCGTGACCGGCACGGCCAACAACGGCGGCGCCGCCGACTGACCGGCGCGGTCCGGCCATGGCACCGGGGGGATTCGCTGCGGATCCCCCTTTTTCATGGCCTCTCCACCCTGGTCTCTGCACCGTCACCCGATGTTCATCAGCGTCGTCATCCCCACCTACAACCGGCTGCCGATCCTGCGCCAGTGCCTGCAGGCCCTGGAGCGCCAGGAGACCGGCGGCCCCCTGCAGGCCTACGAGGTGGTGCTGGTGGACGACGGCTCGACCGATGACACGGTGCGCTGGCTGGATGCCCATGCCACCGCCTTCCCCCATCTGCGCCTGATCCGCCAGGACCACGGCGGTCCGGCACAAGGGCGCAACCGCGGTGTGGAGGAGGCCCGCGGCGATGTGATCGTCTTCATCGACAGCGACCTGGTGGTGACGGAGCGGTTCCTGCTGCACCACGCCACGGCCCTGGCAAGGGCCTGGGAGCAGAGCGGCGACCGGCTCTGCTTCACCTACGGCGCGGTGATCAACACCCACAACTTTGAAGCGCCCACGTCGGAGCCCCACAAGCTGCGGGACCTCTCCTGGGCCTATTTCGCCACCGGCAACGTGGCGATCGACCGCCGGGTCCTGGAGCAGTCGGGCCTGTTCGACACCGGCTTCCGCCTCTACGGCTGGGAGGATCTCGAACTCGGCGAACGCCTGCGGCGCATGGGCGTGCGGCTGGTGCGCTGTCCCGAGGCCGCGGGCTACCACTGGCATCCGCCCCTGAGCCTCGAGCAGATCCCCGATCTGGTGCGGGTGGAGCGGGAACGGGCCAAGATGGGCCTGGTCTTCTACCGCAAGCACCCCACCCGGCGGGTGCGCTTCATCATCCAGTACACCTGGCTGCATCTGGCGCTCTGGGAGCTGCTCACCCTCGGCGGCCTGATCAATGAACGCAGCCTGCGGCCCCTGCTGCGCTGGCTGATCCGCCGTGGCCAGGCGGGGCTGGCGATGGAGCTGCTGCGGCTGCCCCTCAACCGCTTCGGGGTGCGGGCTCTCCATGCCGAAGCCCGCCAGCAGGGCCATTTGGTAGGTTGACTCGGTCACACCAACACCGCACACCTGCACGTTTCGGGTGATCCGTTGCCCACCCTGTGGCACGGCATCCCTGGCAGGTGGAGGCCAACCCGAAACCCCCCCAACCCAATGGCTGTCGTCACTCTCTCCGAGATGATGGAGGCTGGTGCCCACTTCGGACACCAGACCCGTCGCTGGAATCCCAAGATGTCGCGCTACATCTACTGCGCGCGCAACGGAGTCCACATCATCGATCTCGTGCAGACCGCCGTCTGCATGAACAACGCCTACAAGTGGACCCGCAGTGCCGCCCGCAGCGGCAAGCGCTTCCTGTTCGTCGGCACCAAGAAGCAGGCCTCCGAGGTCATCGCCCAGGAAGCCGCCCGCTGCGGCGCCTCCTACGTCAACCAGCGCTGGCTGGGCGGCATGCTCACCAACTGGAGCACGATGCGCGCCCGCATCGACCGCCTCAAGGATCTGGAGCGGATGGAGTCCTCCGGCGCCATCGCCATGCGGCCCAAGAAGGAAGCCGCCGTGCTGCGCCGTGAACTCGACCGCCTGCAGAAGTACCTCGGCGGCCTCAAGAACATGCGCCGCCTGCCCGATGTGGTGGTGCTGGTGGACCAGCGCCGCGAGACCAATGCCGTGCTCGAGTGCCGCAAGCTCGATATCCCCCTGGTGTCGATGCTCGACACCAACTGCGATCCCGATCTCTGCGACGTTCCCATCCCCTGCAACGACGACGCCGTGCGTTCCGTCCAGCTGGTGCTGGGTCGGCTGGCGGATGCCATCAATGAAGGCCGCCATGGAGCGCAGGATCAGCGCAGCGGCGACGACGACGCCTGAGCCGTTCTCTCCCTCCCGACCTCCCCCACTCCCACCCCATGGCTGAGATCACAGCGAAGCTCGTCAAGGACCTGCGCGACAAGACCGGCGCCGGCATGATGGACTGCAAGAAGGCCCTCACCGAATCCGGTGGGGATGCCACCAAGGCCGCCGAATGGCTGCGCCAGAAGGGCATCGCCACCGCCGAGAAGAAGGCCGGTCGCACGGCGGCCGAAGGGGCCGTCGGCAGCTACATCCACACCGGTGCCCGCGTCGGCGTGCTGGTGGAGGTGAACTGCGAGACCGACTTCGTCGCCCGCGGCGAACTCTTCCAGGAGCTGGTGCGCAACGTGGCGATGCAGATCGCGGCCTGCCCCAACGTGGAATACGTCAGCACCGACGACATCCCCCCGGACGTGGCGGAGCGGGAGAAGGCCATTGAGATGGGTCGCGACGATCTCGCCGGCAAGAAGGAGGAGATGAAGGTCAAGATCGTGGCCGGGCGCATCGGCAAGCGCCTCAAGGAACTGGCCCTGATGGACCAGCCCTTCATCCGCGACAACACCCTGACCGTCGGTGAGATGGTCAAGTCGGCCGCGGGCAAGACCGGCGAGAACATCCGCGTGCGCCGCTTCACCCGCTACACCCTCGGCGAGGGCATCGAGGTCGAGCAGTCGGATTTCGCCGCCGAAGTGGCGGCGATGGGCAAGGCGGGCTGAGCCGGAGCCGTTGAGCGACCTGTCCGATTCGATCGATCTGCCGGGTCAGCTCCAGGCCCTGACACAGCGGCTGAGCCAGTCGAACCCGGAGCTCTACCGCCACGTCGCCCTGTACCTCCAGGTGCTGCGCCAGGTGCTGCCCCAGCAGGTCCGCCAGGCCTGCTTCCATCTCGCCACCCAGGTCCACCCCCAGCGCTACAGCGAGCTCCCCGTTGACCGCCGGAGGCTGCTGCACGTCCAGATCCAGGACCTGGTGGGTCGCTGCTGCAGCCTGCTCACGGTGGAGCAGCTGGTGATCCTGGCGGCCCAGATCTCCCGGGAGCGCCAGCGGCGCGACCGTCATGAACGGGAGCAGCTGCTGGAGGAGCTCACCTGGGAGGGGGAGACCGGGGGCGGGGAACCGGAGCCCCTGCCGCCGGGGTCGGTGCAGATCGCCTTCGCCCCGCCCCTGGCCGGCGGATCCTTCCTCTGGGGGTCCCTGGGCCGTGCGGAGGCCCCCGCGCCAGACCCCGACGCAGGACCGCAGGACGATCCTGACGACGAACAGAACGACGAGCAGGACGACGGGCAGAACAACGACCGCCGTGAGGATTCCGACGAGCCGTCCGAGGATGCGTTCGAGGAGGATTCCCTCTGGCAGGCGGGGCGGCTTCCCGAGGATCCTGAGCGGGTGCTGCGCTGGATGGACGGCATGGAGCTGGCCCTGGCGCGCCGCCTGCGCAACCTCTCCCACGCCGTCAATGTGGAGCTGCTGCGTGGTGGCGTGAGCCGCAGCCTGCTGCCGGTGAGCCTGCTGGATGCCGTGCTGGCCGGCCAGCTGGAGACCATGGCCGCCCCCGCCAACCTGATGCGCCTGCCCCTGCCCTTCCCCGGCGCCCGCGGCCCCCAGGCCCAGACGCTGGCGGTGCTGCTGCGGCCCACCGATCTGGAGCTGGAGGAGCCCCGCCTGCGCACCTGCCGGCGGCGGCTGCAGCAGCATCGGCAGGAGGTTCGCAGAATGGCCCAGCAGTTCCGTCGCCTGCAACGGCGGCTACGGATCCACCAGGCCGAACAGCTTTGGCTGCAGGACATCCGCCCCCCATCGATTCCGAACGACTGAACGGCAGCCCCTCCGTGGAAGGGCCGGCCGCGTCCGCGTCCGAAGCCCTGGAGCAGGCCCTGGAGCGCTGGTGCACGCCCCTGCAGCTGGCCTGCCGTCTCGAGGCTGAGGGAGGCTTCGGGGATCTCCAAGGGCGGCGCGACCGGTTCAGCGGCTTCGTCGCCACCTCCCTGGCGGCAGCGCCGCAGGGGCTCGAGCCGGCCGAGCAGCAGCAGCTGGCCGTCCGCGCCCGGGACGTCGCCGGCTAC
>NZ_JAYGHZ010000296.1:0-10357 GCF_034931285.1 Synechococcus sp. BA-120 BA3 | reverse complement strand
GGGTGGGCATGAGCCAGTGGGGCGCCTACGCCCTGGCCCTGCGCGGCGAGGACTACCGGCAGATCCTCCAGCACTACTACCAGGGCGCCAGGATCCAGCCCTACTCCTCCCTTTGAGGCCCGGCGCCACCATCGCGCCGGTCGTCCTGACCGATGCGGCGGCGGTGGCCGAACGGGTGGCGGCCCTGCTGCTGGCCGATCGGCTATGGCCGACCCTGCCCCTGGGCCTGGCCACCGGGCGCACCATGGAGCCCGTCTATGCCGCCCTGGCCCGGCGGCTGGGGCGACTGGAGCCCGCCCTGGCCACGCAGGTGCGCGCCGGCTGGAGCAGCTTCAACCTCGATGAGTACGTGGGGCTGGGGCCCCAGGACCCCGCCTCCTTCGCCGCCACCATGGCCCGGCAGCTGGTGGAGCCCCTCGGCCTGGACCCCGAACGGGTGCACCTCCCCGATGGGCGGGCCGGTGATCCCGATGGCGAAGCGATGCGCTACGGCGCCGCCGTGGCCGCCGCCGGGGGCATCGGCCTGCAGCTGCTGGGCCTGGGCCTCAACGGCCATGTGGGCTTCAACGAACCCCCGGCGGGAGCGTCGGTGGCCTGCCGCTGCGTCGCCCTCAGCGACCCCACCCGCCGCCAGAACGCCGGTGCCTTCGGGGGCGATCCCGGCGCCGTTCCCCGCCGGGCCATCACCCTGGGGATGGCCGAGATCCTCGCGGCCCGCCGGGTGCTGCTGGTGGTGACCGGCGGCGCGAAGGCGGCGATCCTGCGCCGCGCCCTGCGGGAGCCCCCCACGCCGGAATTGCCCGCCAGCTGGTTGCAGCACCACCCTGCCCTCACGGTGATCGCCGACACCGAGGCCATGGGCTGAACGGCGAGCGGGGCGGCCGCGGTGGCAGCCTCAGCCGGGCAGGGCCGCCTCCATCAGGGCCTCGTCCGCCTCGAGATTGCTGGTGACACTGCGCACGTCATCGAGATCCTCGATCACATCCAGCATGCGCAGGCAGGCGGCCAGCACCGCACCGTCCTCGATGCGGCAGGGCAGGGAGGCGATCCAGCGATGCTCCCAGCCGGCCAGCGGCAGCCCAAGCTCCCGGAGCCCGTCCTGGAGGGCCTCAAGGTCGGCGTAGGCGCCGAACACGTCGACGCCCTCGGCATCGATCTCGTAGCCGGCCGCCGCCGGGCCACCCCGCTCCTCGAGGGCCAGCAGGTCCTCCAGCAGGCGCTCCTCGTCGGCGCTGGGCAAAGCCAGCCGCACCACGGAGCGCTGATCGAACAGGTAGCTGACGCAGCCGGTCTCCCCGAGGTTGCCGCCATGCTTGCCGAAGCCCAGCCGCAGGTCGGCGGCGGTGCGGTTGCGGTTGTCGGTGAGGGCCTCGATCAGCACGGCCACGCCCCCCGGGCCATAGCCCTCGTAGCGCACCGCCTCGAACAGATCGGCCCCGCCACCCCCCTGGCCGCTGCCCTTGGCCACGGCCCGCTCGATGTTGGCGTTGGGGAGCCCCGCCACCTTGGCCTTCTCAATGGCGGTGCGCAGCTGGAAGTTGCCGGCCGGATCGGCACCGCCACGGGCCGCCACGGTGATCTCCCGCCCCAGGCGCGTGAACAGGGCCCCGCGCCGGGCGTCCACCACCGCCTTGGTGCGCTTGATCTGGGCCCATTTGCTGTGGCCGGCCATCGCGAGGTCGCAGGGGGTTCAACCGGCGGCGTCGAACACCAGCCGGGGCAGGAGCAGGCCCTTGCCGTCGGCACGGGCGATGCCGGCCAGATTGCCATCCGGGGTGAGCACGGCGACCGGCCCCTCGGGCAACTGCTCCACCGTACGGGGCAGGGAGCGGCCGCAGCGCCATGGCGACAGCTGGGCCGGATCCAGGCGCTGGCGCGGCAGGTCCACCAGCACGTCGAGGGGATCCAGCAGCGGCGGGAGGGGGCCGCTCGCCAGGCGCTCCATGGAAATGGCCTGGTGCAGACCGAAGCCGAGGGCGGCGGTGCGGCGCAGGCTGGCCAGGGCGCCGCCGCAGCCGAGGGCTTCCCCCAGATCCCTCGCCAGGGCGCGCACGTAGGTGCCGGCGGAACAGCGCACCTCCAGCTCCAGGCGGCCGCGCTCGGCGTCCCAGCCCAGCAGATCGAGGCCATGGATCCGCACCGGCCGCGCTGCCAGCGCCAGCTGCTCGCCGGCCCGGACCCGGGCATAGGCCCGCTGGCCGTCCACATGCACAGCCGAGACCTGGGGAGGAACCTGGAGGATCTCGCCCCGGAAGCGCTCCAGGGCCCGCTCCAGGGCCTCAGGATCGAGAGGCGGAACGGCCGAGCGCTCCAGCACCTCCCCCTCCAGGTCGTCGGTGCCGGTGCGCACGCCCAGCTGGACGGTGCCGCGGTAGGTCTTGTCGCCGGGCAGGTAGGGCAGCAACCGGGTGGCCGGCCCGAGGGCGATCGGCAGCACGCCGGTGACCGCGGGATCCAGGGTGCCGCCATGGCCCACCCGCCGCAGGCCATAGGCCCGCCGCACCCTGGCGACACCGTCGTGGGAGGTCAGGCCGGCGGGCTTGTCGAGCACCAGAAAACCGCAGCCGTGGCGCGACGGAGGCGATGGCGGCAGCCTGGAGGGACCTTCTCCCATGCTCAGGCGCCGATGACGCTGCAGGACCGGCGCGAGGTCACCTTTCTGGTGCTGGCCGGCATCTTCCTCGGGACCATGGGCATGCTCAACATCCTGGGGCTGACCCGGTTCCTCCACCTGGGCAGCATCGGCTCCTTCCCGATCATCGTGGCGGTGGGGGCCCTGCCGTACCCCGTCACCTTCCTCTGCACCGACCTGATCAGCGAGATCTGGGGCGAACGGCGCGCCTCCCAGGTGGTGTGGGTGGGTCTG
Source organism: Synechococcus sp. BA-120 BA3 (assembly GCF_034931285.1). Classification (NCBI taxonomy): domain Bacteria; kingdom Bacillati; phylum Cyanobacteriota; class Cyanophyceae; order Synechococcales; family Synechococcaceae; genus Synechococcus; species Synechococcus sp. BA-120 BA3. The sequence continues at coordinate 7,491 of NZ_JAYGHZ010000296.1, read as the reverse complement.
ATGCTCAACGGCTGGATCGTCCTGGTGCTCTGGCTCGGTGGCATCCTGCCGGGCCTGGACGGATTCGGTGGGGTGGCGGGCCTGCCGGCCGACCCGAACGCCGAGGGGGTGCCGGTGTTCTTCGAGGTGCGCCGGCTGGCCTTCGGCGCCGTGGGGGCCTCGATGGCCGCCTACATGGCCGCCCAGTTCACCGACGTGCGCCTGTTCCATTTCTGGAAGCGCTTCAGCAACGGCAAGGCCCTGTGGCTGCGCAACAACGGCTCCACCCTGATCAGCCAGGTCGTGGACACCTCGGCGGTGGTGCTGATCAGCCACTACGCCGCCCACGTGCTGCCGATCCGGCCGAACGAGCCCGTGCTCCCCCAGCTCGGGGTGTTCATCGCCAGCGGCTACGTGTTCAAACTGGTGGCGGCTCTGGCCGATACCTTGCCCTTCTACCTGCTGGTGGGCTGGCTCAGGCGCTACCTGGAGGTGCCGGGGGACGGCGCCGAACTGGCGGACGCCCCCCCACCCGGGGCCTAGGCGCCGACGGCGATGTTGATGCGCTTGCGGTTGCGCAGGCCGCGCTTGATGGACTCGAAGCTGACGACGCCGTCCACCAGGGCGAAGAGGGTGTCGTCGGAGCCGCGGCCCACATTGACACCGGGGATCACGGAGGTGCCGCGCTGGCGGATCAGGATCGAGCCGGCGCTGACGGTCTCACCGCCGTAGCGCTTCACGCCGAGGCGCTTGGAATTGGAGTCGCGGCCGTTGCGGGTGGAACCTGTGCCTTTCTTATGGGCCATGGGAAAGCAGAGAAGGGAGAACGGGGGTAATCAGGAAGAGAAACCGGGGGCCCGATCAGGCGATCGACTTGCCGCCCACCTTGATCGACTGGACCATCACCCGGGTCAGCTCCTGGCGGTGGCCGTTCTTGCGGCGGGTCTTCTTCTTGGGACGCATCTTGTAAACGATGATCTTCTGGCCGCGGCGATGGGCCATCACCTTGAGCTCCACCGTGGCGCCGTCCACATAGGGCTGGCCCAGGGTGGTGCCGGAGGCGTCCTTCACCAGCAGCACGTTCTCCAGGGTCACGGTGCTGTCGACCTCGGCGTTGAGTCGGTCGAGGTCGACGTAGCGATCGGGCTGGAGCCAGAACTGCTGGCCGGAGGCCTCGACGATGGCGTAGGCGCCGGTGACGTCTGCGCTCAGGGGCTCCTGCTCGGGAGCTTCCTTCTGGGGGGCTTGGGTCATCGCTCAGGGGGCGTGGCCAGGCTGGCGGCAGGACGCCGCCATTGGGCCTGGGCGCACGGAATCGAAAGACAGAACTAAGATCCTCCCGTCCGGGCCTCCCTTCCGTCAAGAATCAGGCCGGCCAGGGGAGCTCCCCGCCGCAGCGGTCGATGCCCCAACCGGTTCTCAACATCCTCTCTCTCATCCAGACCCCGGCCCTGGCCGAGGCCTGTGGCCAGTGGCTCAGGGGCGGCCGCTACCAGCTGGTGCCGGTGGATCCTTCCGCCGGCCCCCTCGAACAGCTGGAGCAGCGGCGCGAAGACTTCGACGGGATCCTGCTGGAGGAGGGTGCCGTCGACAGGGCCTTCTTCGGCAGCCTCCACGACCAGGGCCTGGAGCTGCCGGCCGTGCTGATCGGGCCGGTGGACGGCGAGGTGAAGTTCCACGACGCCGAGGTCCGCCTCCCCCCCGACCAGCTGGAGCAGCTGAGCTACAGCCTGGATGCGGCCGTCTCCCGTTTCCTGCGCAGCAACACCCTGCCGGCCGGCAGCGAAGCCAAGGCGGCCACCCCCGACGGCTGGAAACTGCCGAACCGGCTCAACGGACGGCTCGGCTACCTGGGTGTGTACTACAAGCGGGACCCCTCCCGCTTCCTGCGCAACCTGGAAGCCGAGGAGCGCAACGAGCTGCTTGAGTCCCTGCGGCGCACCTACCGGGACCTGCTGATCAGCTACTTCAAGAACCCCGCCGCGGCCAACCAGGCGATCGAAAGCTTCGTGAATACGGCCTTCTTCGCCGATCTGCCGATCACCAAAATGGTGGAAATCCACGTGAATCTGATCGAGGAGTTTCGAAAGCTGCTCATGCTCAAAGGGCAGAAGAATGATTTTCTCCAGGACTACCGCCTGGCCCTCCTAGATGTCATGGCTCACCTCTGCGAAATGTATCGACGTTCCATCCCCCCCGATCTGCCGATCGTAGCCGCCGCGATCGAATCCTCCAGTCCTTCCGCCTGAGCCCCAGCCATGACCTTCCGCAAGACCTACATCCTCAAGCTCTATGTGGCGGGCAACACCCCCAACTCGATGCGCGCCCTGAAGACACTGCGCGACATCCTCGAGTCCGAGTTCCGCGGCGTCTACGCCCTCAAGGTGATCGATGTGCTCAAGAATCCCCAGCTGGCAGAAGAGGACAAGATCCTGGCCACCCCCACCCTGGCGAAGATCCTGCCCCCGCCTGTGCGGCGGATCATCGGCGATCTTTCGGACCGCGACCGGGTGCTGATCGGCCTCGATCTCCTCTACGACGAACTCACCGAGGAGGACTTCAAGCTGGACGCCGATGATCTGGAAGCCGGCGGTGTACCCGCGCCTCCTGAAACCTCCTGAGCCCTGACCGGACCAGCCGATGCCATCCCGGCCAGACCATCCCCGCGTCCGCCCCATTTCCGTTCCGCCCCTTCGCACTTCCATCTCTTCGATGCCGGATCCCAACGACCACGACGCCGCTGCCAATCGAATGCAGATGCAGAAACTCCCCACGGGGATCGAAGGGTTCGATGACATCTGCCATGGCGGACTGCCGATCGGCCGATCGACCCTGATCAGCGGAACATCGGGAACCGGCAAGACCGTCTTCTCACTGAATTTCCTCTGTAACGGCATCCGTCAGTTCAACGAGAACGGCATTTTCGTCACCTTCGAGGAGTCTCCCCTCGACATCCTGCGCAACGCCTCCAGCTTCGGCTGGAATCTGCAGGAGATGGTCGAGCAGAACAAGCTGTTCGTTCTCGACGCCTCCCCGGATCCCGATGGACAGGAGGTGTCCGGCAGCTTCGACCTCTCCGGGCTGATCGAGCGGATCCACTATGCGATCCGCAAATACAAGGCGCGGCGGGTGGCGATCGACTCGATCACCGCTGTCTTCCAGCAGTACGACGCCATCTCCGTGGTGCGGCGCGAGATCTTCCGGCTCATTTCCCGGCTCAAGGAGATCGGTGTCACCACGGTGATGACCACCGAACGGGTCGACGAGTACGGAGCCATCGCCCGCTACGGCGTCGAAGAGTTCGTCTCTGACAACGTGGTGATTCTGCGCAATGTGCTGGAGGGGGAGCGGCGGCGCCGCACCGTGGAGGTGCTCAAGCTGCGCGGCACCACCCACATGAAAGGGGAGTTTCCCTTCACCATGGGCAGCCATGGCATCAGCGTCTTTCCGCTGGGAGCCATGCGCCTCACCCAGCGTTCTTCCAACGTGCGCCTCAGCTCCGGCGTGCCTCGGCTCGACGAGATGTGCGGCGGCGGCTTCTTCAAGGACTCGATCATCCTGGCGACCGGCGCTACCGGTACCGGCAAGACGCTGCTGGTCAGCAAGTTCGTGGAGGATGCCTGCCGGAGCAAGGAACGGGCGATCCTGTTCGCCTACGAGGAATCCCGCTCCCAGCTGCTGCGCAACGCCACCAGCTGGGGCATCGACTTCGAGCAGATGGAGCAGGACGGCCTGCTCAAGATCATCTGCGCCTATCCGGAATCCACCGGTCTGGAGGATCACCTGCAGATCATCAAGACGGAGATTAGCCAGTTCAAGCCGTCCCGGATGGCGATCGATTCGCTTTCGGCCCTGGCGCGGGGTGTCAGCCACAACGCCTTCCGACAGTTCGTGATCGGGGTGACGGGCTATGCCAAACAGGAGGAGATCGCTGGCTTCTTCACCAACACCTCCGAAGAGTTCATGGGGAGCCATTCGATCACCGATTCCCATATCTCCACCATCACCGACACCATTCTGCTGCTGCAGTATGTGGAGATCCGCGGTGAAATGGCCCGGGCTCTGAACGTGTTCAAGATGCGCGGCTCCTGGCACGACAAGGGTATCCGGGAGTTCGTGATCACCGGCAACGGGCCGGAAATCAAGGATTCCTTCGCCAATTTCGAGCGCATCATCAGCGGCGTTCCCCACCGCATCACCACCGACGAACGGGCCGACCTGGGCCGGATCATGCGCAGCGTGGACGCGGAGAGCTGAAGCCGATTGGGGGCTCCAGGGGCGCCCGCGTGGTCAAGGCCATCCAGAACTAGGCGGCGACCCTTCGCTCCGCCTCGATGTCGGCCAGGGAGGCGGAGCGCTCGGCCTGGACCCGCAGCTCATCACCATCGGCCTCCTCCAGGGGCAGGTCGAACCAGAAGGTGGTGCCCACCCCGGGCTCGCTGGCCATCCGGGCCTGGCTGCCGTGCTTCTCGAGGATGCCGCGCACGATCGAGAGTCCCAGGCCGGTGCCGGCCTCGGTGTGCACGGCGTTCTCGACCCGGAAGAAGCGCTCGAAGATCCGCGCCTGGTCGGCCTCGGAGATGCCGCAGCCGGTGTCGGCGATTTCGACCCGCAGCCGCGGCAGGCGCGAGGTGAGGGTGCAGGAGGGATGGACCTCCGCTCCGTCGCCGGGATCCAGCGGACAGTGGTCGGGCCAGGGGTAGGCGCGCAGCAGCAGCTGGCCGCCGCTGCGGGTGAACTTAAGGGCGTTGCCCACCAGGTTGTCGAACACCTGAAGCAGCAGATCCCAGTTGCCCCGCACCCGGGGCAGGTGGTGTTCTCCGGCGAACAGCAGCATCACCCCCTTCTCCTCGGCGTTGAGCCGGTAGGTGCGCAGGGTCTGCTCGATCGCCGGGGCCAGATCCATGGGCTCCAGCTGCCAGACCCGGTCGGACTCCAGCCGTGACAGGTCGAGCACGTCGGTGACCAGACGCGAGAGCCGGTCGGTCTCGGCGTTGGCGATGCTCAGGAACTCCTTCTGCTCCTCCGCGCTGAGCAGGTCGCCCATGTCATGGAGCGTCTCCACGTAGCTCTTGATGTTGCACAAGGGGGTGCGCAGTTCGTGGGACACGTTGCTGATGAACCGGCTCTGGGCGGCGTTCAGCTCCACCTCGCGGGTGAGGTCCTGGATCGTCATGGCGATGCCCTTGAGGCTCTCGCCGCTGGCATCCCGCACCGACTGGAGCACGATGCGCAGGGTACGGGGGGGGTCCCCGAAGCTGCAGCGCACCTCGGTGGTGTCCCGCTCGCTGGTGATCAGGCTCTCGAGGGGATCGTGCAGCTCCATCGCCAGCCGGTCCGGCAGTTCGCCGGCCAGCTCGCTGCCCTCCAGGTTGCGGCCCTCCCAGCGGAACAGGCGGCGGGCGGTGGGGTTGGCCAGCACGATCCGCCCCACGGCGTCGAGCAGCACGGCGCCATCGGCCATGGTGGCGATCAGCGACTGCTGCTTCACCTGGGCCGCGGTGAGCTCCTCGATGTTGGCCGCCTTGTAGACCTCCAGCTGGGAGGCCATGGTGTTGAACCCGTTGAGCAGTTCCCCCAGTTCCCCGCCCACCGGCAGGGCGATGCGGGTCTCGAAGTTGCCCCCGGCGATCGATCGCACCCCCCGCAGCAGCTCCTTCACCGGCTGGGTGATCGTCAGGGCGTTGAAGACCGAGCCCAGGATCACCAGCACCCAGATCGAGATGAACACCGCCACCGTCACCTCCCGGGTGAGGGCGGCGCTGGCCAGGAGCGTTTCGTTGGGGTTGATGCCCAGGGCCACCACCCCCAGGTAGCGGCCGTCGCTCACCATCGGCACGAACACGTCGGTGACCTGGCCGTCCGGGGTCAGGTGCTGGCGGATCAGGGGGTTGTCGGGGCGGCGCTGGATGTCGGCCGGCAGCTCCAGGCGTCGGCTGAGCACGCGCTCGCCCATGCCGGTGCTGCCGCCCATCGGGATGCCGAGGTAGATCACCCCGTCGGAATCGGCGAAGAAGATGTAGCGGAGGCTGCGGCTGGACTGCCAGAAGCGTTCGGCCACCGAGGCCAGTTCGCGGTCGTTGCCCTCCGCCACCAGGGGGGTGACGTTGGCCGACAGCAGCAGCCCGAGATCCCGGGCGAAACGGGTGTCGCTCATCCGGGCATCGCGCTGGATCCCATTGAGAGCCAGGAAGGTGATGCCCGTCATCAGCAGGCTCACCACCAGGGTGGCGACCGCCAGCAGCTTGGTCTGGAGGCTGAACTCGGCCCACCAGCGCTGCAGTCGCGCCCGCCAGAGGCTGAAGGAACCGGCGGCCTCGCCGCCGCCCGGGGTGGGGCCGGAAGCGGAGCGGGTCATGGCAGCGCCGGGCGTCGCGTCCGCACCTGGTGGCCGATGTCGCGGCGGTAGACCATGCCCTCAAATTCCACGCGCTTCAGGCCGTCATAGGCCCGCTCGAAGGCCGTGTCGAAGTCGTCGGCCTGGGCCACCACCGCCAGGACCCGGCCGCCCGCCGTGACCACGGGGCCCGCCTCGGTACGGCGGCTGCCGGCATGGAACAGTTGCAGGTCAGGGTCGTTCCCCAGGTCGCCGTGGATCGGATCACCGCGACGCACCTCACCGGGATAGCCCTCGGCGGCCGCGATCACGCAGGCGCTGCAGCGCGATTCGATCGTCAGGGGCGGCGCCTCCTCCAGGCGGCCGGTGGCGCAGGCCAGCAGCACCCGGGCCAGTTCCGGGCCCAGCAGGGGCATCAGGGTCTCGCACTCGGGGTCCCCGAAGCGGCAGTTGAACTCGATCACCCGCAGGCCGGCCTCGGTGAGCATCAGGCCGGCGAAGATCACGCCGCGGTAGTCGATGCCCCGCGCCCGCAGGGCCGCCAGGACCGGCTCCAGCACCCGCTGGCGCACCTGCTCCATCCCCGCCGCATCCAGCAGCCGGGCGGGGGCGTAGGCCCCCATGCCGCCGGTGTTGGGACCGGTGTCCCCCTCGCCGATGCGCTTGTGGTCCTGGGCCGGGGGCAGCAGCACCATGGAGCGGCCGTCGGTGAGGGCGAACACCGACACCTCCGGGCCATGCAGGCGCTCTTCCAGCACCAGGGAAGGGCCGGCGGCGGCTTCACCGGCGGCGGCGCTCTGGAAGCGGCCCGCGAACACCTCCTCGATGGCGTCGCGGCACTGCTCGAGGCTGTCGGCCACCGTCACGCCCTTGCCGGCGGCCAGACCGTCCGCCTTCACCACCAGGGGGCGGCCATGGCGTTCGAGGGCCTCCAGGGCCTGCTGGCGATCCGTCGCCGCCCAGTACCCCGCCGTGGGCACGCCCGCCTCCCGCATCAGGTCCTTGGCCCAGCGCTTGCTGGCCTCCAGCAGGGCCCCGTCCGCCCCGGGACCAAAGACCGCCAGCCCCTCCGACCGCAGCCTGTCCGCCAGGCCCGCCGCCAGGGGGGCTTCCGGTCCCACCACCACCAGGTCGATGGCGTGCTCCTGGCAGGCCGTCGCCAGGGCGCCGTGGTC
>NZ_JAYGHZ010000295.1:0-10989 GCF_034931285.1 Synechococcus sp. BA-120 BA3 | reverse complement strand
CCACGGCACCGCCGGCCGCTGGCGCTACCGCGACCGCGCCGCTGATGCTGCCGGAGCCGATGGCGGCGCCCACCTGGCGGTGGTGGCCTCGATCACGGCGCCCTTCTGCGGCGACTGCAACCGGCTGCGGATCACCGCCGACGGGGTGGCCTACAGCTGCCTGTTCGCCGCCGACGGCACCGACCTCAAACCCTTGTTGCGGCCCGGCGCCGATGCCGCCGGTCTGGAGCGGGCGCTGCGCCGCCTCTGGATGCAGCGCCGCGATCGCTATAGCGAAGAGCGGCAGATGGTTCGCCCGGGTGAGGGGGTGGCGACGCCTCCACGGCCCCAGGCGGAAATGGCGTATCTTGGCGGTTGAAATCCGGTTTTCGGCCGGTATAATTTCAAAAGTGAAGGAGTTGCACCCGCCTTTGCCTGTTGGTGGAACGGATCATTTCGTCTCCTCTCTGAAGGCTTCGGTCATCCCCGATCCTCTGGTGGTGGCGCCGACCACCTCGGTGGCTGAGACCGCGGCCCTGATGGCCGAAGCCCTCGCTCCTGTGGGCCAGCCCAGCGATTTCCCGGACCAGGACAGCTCCCATCAGCACGCCCGGGCCAGCTGCGTGGTGGTGGTGGACCAGACGCAGCGGGTGCTGGGCAGTTTCAGCAGCATCGATCTGGTGGCGCTGGCGGCCACAGCCCCGTCCCTGCACGCCCAGACCATGGCGGAGGTGATGGTCCAGCCGGTGCTGTGCCTCTCGGAGCGGGAACGCCCTGGACTGGTGGAGCGCCTGCGGGAGCTGAGCCGCTGGGGGCGCCGCTATCTGCCCGTGGTGGATGACCAGGGCGCGTTGCTCGGCCTCCTCCATCTCGACCAGATGCTGCGGGCCAGCCAGCCGCCCGCCTCGGCGCTGGCGGACAGGGCCACGGAGCAGGACGGTGCTCCGCTGCGCCCCCGCGCGCTCCAGGCCCACCGGTTTCTCGTCGAGCTGGGCAGCCAGATCCGGGGCTCGATCGGCCTCCAGGACATTCTCGAAAGAACCCTGCACCACTGCCGCGAACTCCTGGACTGCAGTCAGGCCAGCATCTGGAAATTCGAGGATGGCTGGCGACAGGCGGTGGTGGTGGTCGAATCCAGCGATTCGAACCAAAGCTTGTTGGGCCTTCGATTTGATGACTGCTGCTTCGATCAACGTCTCATCGAGCTCTATCTCGGCGGCCATGTGCGGATCATTGCGGACGTTGACCGGGCCGGCCTTTCGGAGTGCCACCGTCAGAAGCTGATCAGCCTGCACATCCGCGCCAAGGTGCTGGTCCCGCTGATCAGCGGCGGCACCCTCTGGGGCATGCTCCAGGTGAGCGAGAGCGAACGGCCCCGGGACTGGCAACCGGAGGATGTGGAGTTTCTCAAGGCAGTGGCGGTGCAACTGGGCATCGCGCTGCAGCAGGACCGCAACTCCACCCTTCTGGAGGCCAGTGAGGAGCGGTTGCGCCTGGCGCTGAAGGCGGCGGACCAGGGCCTGTTTGACCTGAACATCCAGACGGGCAAGGCGATCGTGAGCCCGGAGTACGCCTTGATGGTGGGATACGACCCGGAAACGTTCGAGGAGACGAATGAGCGCTGGCTCGAGCGACTCCATCCTGATGATGTGGAGAAGGCACGCCAGACCTTCAACGACTACCTGAGCGGCAAGCAACCGACCTACAAGGTCGAATTTCGCATGCGCAACGCTGACGGTGACTGGCAGTGGATCCTCTCCCAGGGCAGCATCGTTGAGTGGGATGGCGCCGGCAAGCCCCTGCGCATGCTTGGTACCCATACGGAGATCAGCCAGCGCAAGCAGGCCGAACTGGCCCTGGTGCACCTCAACGCTGAGCTGGAGGAGCGGGTGGAGGAGCGGACACTCCAGCTACGCAGTGAGGAGGCCAGGCTCCAGGAGCTGTTCAACAACACCAATGATCTGATCCAGAGTGTGCGCCTCGAGGATGGGCACTATGAGTTTGTGAACCGGGCCTGGCTGCGGTTGCTTGGCTACGAACTGGTGGAGCTGGGCGCTCTCACGCTCTATGACGTGATTCACCCCGACAATGTTCCTCACTGCCGTCGGCTGATCGAGGAGATGCGAACGGGCTCCGTTCTCGACATTGACAGGATCGAACTGACCTTCCTCACCAGGGACAGGCAGGAGCTGATCGTAGAGGGCAGCGTCAACTGCCGTCAGGAAGGGGGCGTGGCGGTAGCCGCCCGGGGCATTTTCCGCGACATCACCGATCGGAAACGATCGGAACGGATGCTTCTGGAGCGGGAAGCGCGCTACCGCGCTCTGATGGAAGGGGCCAGTGATGCCATTTTTCTGGCCGACACGGAAGGCAACCTGGTGGAGGTGAACCGCCGCGCCGAGGAACTGCTGGGCCTCGGCAAGAACCAGCTCCTGCAGATGCATTTCTCCCAACTCCATCCCAGTGAAGAGCAGGAGCGGGCCAGAGCCGCCTTCGGCAGCCTGGCCGATGGCCAGCCCCGCCAGCTGCTCAATACACGAATCCAGAACAGCAGCGGCCAGACCATTCCGATTGACATCACTTTTTCGCAGCTGAAGCTCGGCAACAGTGTGATCAACCAGGTCCTGTTCAGGGATATCAGCGAACGGCACACATCCGAGCAGATCGTTCGGCAGCAGGCCCAGCGCGAGAGCCTGCTGCGTGAGGTGACCCAGCGAATTCGCCAGTCCCTCGACCTTCAGACAATCTTCGACACCGCCTGCGAAGAGATCAGAGGTCTGATCGGCGCCGATCGTGTGGGCGTCTTCCGGTTCCACGACGGCTCGGGTTTCAACGATGGCAGCTTCGTGGCGGAATCTGTCCTTGCGGATTATCCATCAGCACTGAAGGCCAACGTCCATGATCATTGCTTTGGGGACCACTTTGCCAACCTCTACGCTGAGGGCCGATTCTTCGCCTCTTCGGATATTCAGGAAGATCGGTTGGAGGAGTGCCACCGAGATATTCTTTCGCAGTTTCATGTGCGGGCCAATCTGGTGATTCCCTTGGTGCCAGGGGATGTGTTGTGGGGATTACTCTGCATCCACCAGTGCAGCCATGCCCGTGAATGGTTGCCCAGCGAGATCGATCTGGCCCAGCAGCTGGCCAACCAGCTGGCCATCGCCACCCAGCAGGCCCTGCTCTATGAGCAGGTGCAGACGGAGTTGGAGGTGCGCCAGCAGGCAGAGCAGCGCATTGCCCAGCAGCTCCGCCAGCAGGAAGCGCTTGCCATGATCGCCCACCGCATCAGGGAAACCCTGAATCTCGATGACATCCTTGGCATCGTCGCTGCCCAGGCAAGGGCGATTCTTCAATGTGAACGCGTCATCGTCTTCCAGTTGCATCCGAACGGGTCGAGTCAGATCGTCAGCGAATCGGTCGATCAAGACTTTCCAAGCCTCATCAGCATGTGCTGGGAAGATGAGGTCTGGGATCAGGAGATCCTCGACAACTACTTGAATGGCGATCCTCGAATCGTTGGCGATGTGATGAATGATCGCTGGACGGAGTGTCTGGTTGATTATTCCAATGCCGGCCAGATCAAATCAAAGATCGTGGCGCCCATCCTGGCTGATTCCTGCTCCAACACGGACAGCCGTTGGAATGCGCCGAACCGCCAGAGGAAGCTCTGGGGTGTGCTCGTTGCCCATGCCTGCACATCCGTGCGGTCCTGGAAGCTAACGGAGGCTCAGACGCTCCAGCAGATTGCCAATCAACTCAGCCTGGCCATCAACCAGAGCGACCTGTTCACGCAACTCCAGCAGGAACTCACGGAAAGGCAGATCGCCCAGGTTCAGCTGACGGCGAGCAACAGCGAACTGGCATTGACCAATGCTGAGTTGCAGCGGGCCACGTACCTCAAGGACGAGTTTCTCGCCAACATGAGCCATGAGCTGCGAACCCCTCTCAATGTGATTCTTGGCATGGTGGAGGGATTGCAGGATGACGTGTTCGGCGTGATCAACCAGCGCCAGGGGAATGCCCTTTCGAATGTACAGCTAAGCGCCACTTATCTGCTTGAGCTGATCAACGATATCCTCGACCTTTCCAAGTATGATGCTGGTCGTCTGGAGCTCAGCTGCGCGCCAACCAGTATCGCCCAGCTATGCCAGTCGAGCTTGGCATTCATCAAGCAGCAAGCCTCCGATAAGGAGATCCAGCTGTCGATCAGCATGGAAGAAGCGCTGCCCGAGCTCTTGATCGACGAGCGGCGTATGCGCCAGGTCCTGATCAACTTGCTCAGCAATGCTGTCAAGTTCACCCATTCCGGTGGCAAGGTCACTCTTGAGGCCTCCCTTAGGACCGACGTTCAAGGGGCTTCCGGTCCCTCCTCCCTTCATGGGATTTTGCGTCTTTCCGTCGTCGACACGGGCATCGGCATTGATCCTGACGACCAACAGAAACTGTTTCAGCCCTTTGTTCAGATCGACAGCGCCCTTAACCGTCAATATGTCGGTACAGGTCTTGGGCTGGTTCTGGTGAAGCGCATCGTCGAGCTCCATGGGGGCAGCGTCGCCGTGTCCAGTGTCCTTGGGGCCGGCAGCACGTTCCATGTCGATCTGCCTCTCCTGCACCTGGCCACCAGCACCGCCGGCAGCATCGACAGCCCGCCGTCGAGCGAGATCTCCTGCCTGTGCACACCAAGCCGCTCCGCCCCCTTGATTCTGCTGGCAGAAGACAATGAAGCGAACATCACAACGGTGTCCAGTTATCTGATGGCCAAGGGCTATCGGGTGATGATCGCCAGAGATGGCCTGGAGGCCGTTGACATGGCGATGACCGCTGACCCTGCCCTGATCCTCATGGACATCCAGATGCCCGTGATGGATGGATTGGAAGCCATGCGGAACATCCGCGCCACATCCATTCCGGTCAATCTGCCGATCATTGCCCTGACGGCCCTGGCCATGGATAACGATTGCGAGCGTTGCCTGGAGGCAGGTGCCGATCGCTATGTCAGCAAGCCGGTCACGCTGCGGAAGCTTGTGTTGATGATCGAGGAGCTGTTGACGCCCAAGGTGGCACGTTGATGGGGGCCTTCTCAATCCTGGTCATTGACGACCAGCCCTCCAACTTCGATGTGATCGAAGCCTTGCTCAGTTCCCCCCACAGCCAACCGGTCTCTGGGCATACCTACGCGTTTCATTATGCCAATGGAGCCCAGTGTGCCCTCGACGGCCTTGCCTTCACCCGGCCTGATCTGATTCTGCTCGACGTCATGATGCCTGGCATCGACGGCCTGGAGCTCTGCCGCCGTCTCAAGGCCATGCCGGAATGGTCCGCCGTGCCGATCATCATGGTCACCGCACTGGCCTCGAGGCAGGATCTGGCCCGTTGTCTGGATGCCGGCGCCGACGACTTCATCAGCAAACCGATCAACCGGCTGGAGCTGGTCGCACGCACCCGCTCGATGCTGCGCATTCGCCAGCAGTACCAGGAGCTTGAGGCGTTCAACACGCGGCTCGAGGGCCTGGTGGACGAACGCACCGCCCAACTGAAGAGCCTGCTCTACGAGGATCAGCTCACCGGCCTTCCCAGCCGAGCCTTTCTGACGACGTCGTTGGCGACGGCCTGCCGAGCCGACAACCCCCAGATGGCCGTGGCTTACCTCGACTGCGACGACTTCAAGCGGGTGAATGGCGCCTTCGGCCATGCCTTCGGCAACCAGTTGCTGAAGGCGATCGCCCAACGCCTCCTGGACCATCTCCGCCCCGGCGATCTGCTGGCCCGCATGGGGGAGGATGAATTCTGTTTTCTGCTCTTCGAGGCCCCCGATGAGGCGGCGATCGCGAGGTGGGTGGAATCGATTCGCGAGACTTTCCTCGCTCCGTTCTCCATCGGCAGGATCAAGATCCCTGTGACGATGTCCATCGGCATCGCCCTGGGCATGCAGACCGTATCCTCACCGGAAACGATTCTCCAGGCGGCCGATGCGGCCATGTATCTGGCGAAACGGCGCGGCAAGAATGGTTCTGAGACGTTTGACCGTGCGCTGCACTTCGCCACCCGCGATCGACTGATTCTCGAGAACGACCTGCTCAGGGCTCTGGAACGGGAGGAATTCATCAATTACTACCAGCCCATCCTGCATCTGGGCTCCCGCAAGATCGTGGGATTCGAAGCGTTGGTGCGGTGGCAGCACCCCTCCCGTGGCCTGGTGTTTCCCGATGCCTTCATCCCTTGCCTGGAGGATTCCAGCCTGGTGGTGCCGGTCGGGCGCACGATTCTTCGCAAGGCGTGTCTGCAGCTCTGCCGCTGGCACGACGGCGGCTGGCCCGGGTTCACGATGAGTGTGAACCTGTCGGCGCGCCAGTTCGAAAGCCCCACGCTCCTTGATGACATCGATGCTGTGTTGGTGGAAACGGGGGTTGATCCCGCCTCCCTCAAGTTGGAAATCACCGAAACGTCCGTGATGGGTGATCCGGAGGCTGCCACGCTGTTGATGCAGAAGATCCGTCAGCGGAAGATCCAGATCAGCATCGATGATTTCGGCACAGGCTACTCCTCCCTCAGCTACCTGAATCGTTTCCCGATCGACAATCTCAAGATCGATCGATCCTTCGTGAGCCAGCTGGAGGAATCGAGTGAAAACCTTCAAATTGTTGACACGATCATGAGCCTCAGCAGACAGCTGGGCCTGGCCGTGATCGCCGAGGGCATCAGCACCGCGCGGCAGCTGGCACTGCTCATCGACCTGGGCTGTGAATTCGGTCAGGGCTACCTGTTCTCCCGCCCCCTCCCCAGTGAGGAGATCGAGGCCCTGTTTCTCACCCTGCAGCCACCGGACCCCGCACCAGCACCGGCACCCGCTTGAAGGCCGGGGTGCCGCAGCGGGGGTCGATCACGGCCTTCATGATCACGTTCACCTCGGGGTAGAACATCAGCGCGGCCCCCTCGCGGATCTCGCCGGGGATGATCTCCACCCCATCGAGGGCGCCCGCCTCCCCCTGCACCGTCACCCGCTGGTGGGCCGCCAGGCCGCAGCGGCGCAGGTCGGCCCGGTTCATCAGGATCGTGTGGCGGTGGGGCATGCCCCGGTAGCTGTCGCCGGCCTTGTAGACGACGGTGTTGTGCTGGCCGTAGCTGCGGGCCGTGATCAGGGCCAGCACCAGGCCGGTTTCCCCCGGCCCGAGGCCGCCGAAGTGCTCCGCCTCCGGCAGCGTGAGTTCGGGCAGGGGGGTGGGCGCCACCCGGGCCCGGCCGCTGGGGGTGGGGAAGGCCGGGGTGTCGAACAGGCGCCCCTCGACGCTGAACTCCTGCCGGGTGGCATCGATGCGGGCGATCGGGCCGTAGCCGGGCACGGTGCGGCCGATCAGTTCCCGCACGTAGGACGGATCCTGCAGCCTCCCCCAGTCGATCGGATCGCTGCCCATCCGGCGCCGGGCCAGCTCGGCCAGGAAGGCCACCTCGCTGATCAGGTCGGCGCCGCGCAGGTGGGTGGTGCCCGGCTCGTTGAGGCGCACGTAGTTGTTGCCCGATTCGGTGGTGGTGCGGTGCGGCGTCTCGAAGCGGTTGAACACCGGCAGCACCAGGGTCTGGCGGGCGGCCAGGCCGTGGAAATGGCCCTGGTTGGGCTTGGTGGCCAGGTACAGGATCGTGTCGATCCGGCCCAGGGCCCGCCTCGCCTCGCCGCTGTCGGGGTTGGCGCCCCAGAGGTTGCCCCCCAGGCACAGCAGGCTGTCGACCCGGCCGGCATCGGCGGCCTCGATCAGGGCGCGGGTGTCGTAGCCGGGTACCCGGCTCAGGGGGCGCCCCAGCAGCTGCTCAAGGGCCTGTTGCATCTCCGCCCGCAGCTTGACGGTGACCCCCATCGAGCCGAAGCCCTGCACGTTGGAGTGGCCCCGGATCGGCATGGTGCCGGCGCCGGGCCGGCCGACGTTGCCGCTGAGCAGGGCGGTGTTGGCGATCGCCTGGACGTTGTCGATGCCGTTGGCGTGGTGGGTGATGCCCATTGCCCAGGCGAACACCACGCCCCGGGCCGCGGCGATCACGGCGGCAGCATGCTCCAGTTCCTGGCGGCTGAGGCCGCAGCTGGCGGTGATCGCCTCCCAGGAGGTGCGCTCCAGCTGCTCCAGCAACGCTTCCCAGCCGTCGGCGTGGGCGGCCAGAAAGTCGCGCTTCACGGCGCCGGTCTCCAGCAGGGCCTTCTGCAGCCCCAGGAACACGGCCGTGTCGCTGCCCGGCACGGGCTGCAGGAACAGGGAGGCGATCTCCGAGCCCGCCAGCATCGAGCGGATCGGGAAGGCGGGGGAGCCGAACTTCAGCAGCCCCACCTCGATCACCGGGTTGATGACGATCACCGTGCCGCCCCGCTGGCGCAGCTTGATCAGTTCGTTCATCAGCCGCGGGTGGTTGGCCGGGGCGTTGGAGCCCACCAGCACCACGCAATCCGCCTGCTGCAGGCTCTCCAGGCTCACCATCGAGGTGCCCGAGCCGAAGACGGCATTGAGCCCCACGGTGGAGGGGGCGTGGCAGAGGTCGGAGCAATCGGCCAGGTTGTTGGACCCCATGGCCCGCAGCAGCAGCTGCAGCAGGTAGGCGGCCTCGTTGGAGGAGCGCCCCGAGCTGTAGGAGGCCACCCGCTCCGGCGGGCGCTGGAAGGCGGCCTCGGCGATGGCGAACACGTCGTCCCAGCCGATGCGCTCGTAGTGGCTGCGGCCCTCGCGCAGCAGCAGGGGGTGGCTGAGGCGGCCGAGGCGGTCGGCCTCCATCGAGGAGAGCTGTTGCAGCTCAGCCAGGCTGCGGGTGCCGAACACCCCCTCGCTCACCGCCGGCTGCAGCTCGGCCATGATCGCCTCGACGCTCTTGAGGCAGCGCTGCAGCGGCTCCCCCAGCTCGTCGAAGAAGCCGCCGTGCTGGCCGCCGGTGCCCCAGGCGCAGGAGAGGCAGGCGCTCCTGTGGTTGAGGGTCTGCCAGAGCTTCGGCCCCCGGGGACTGAGGGTGGCCTTGGCCCAGCCGTCGATCAGGGGCCAGCCGCCGCCCTGGCCGGGCGTGGCGGCATCGGCGGGGCTGGCGTTGTCGCTCATCGGGCCGGCCGGAGGTGACCTTCACTCTGGCCGCTGGGATCCCCGGGTGGGGGGCCGGGGCTACCTCCGGATGGCGCCGGGCCCGGCGAGAATCGGGCCAGCGTTGGAGCGAATCGGCAGCCATGATCCGGCATTTCGACCACGTCACCGTCGTTGTGCGGGACCTGGCGGCAGCCCGGCACTTCTTCGGCCTGCTGGGCTTCGTGGAGGACAAGGCCGTGCTGATCAGCGGGCCCCCGTTCGCCGACTACATGGGGGTGGAGGGCATCGAGGCCGACCATGTGACGCTCGTGCTGGCCGGCGCCACGCCGCGGCTGGAGGTGCAGCTGCTGCACTACCGCCACCCGGAGCCCCTTCCCGAGCCGGCCATGGACAACCTGGCCCGGGTGGGGTTCAACCACGTCTGCTTCGCCGTCGACGACCTGGAGGCCACGGTGGACCGGCTGCAGGCCGCGGGCGTCGCGCTCCGCAACGCGGTGATGGAGTTCCATCACCGCAAGCTGGTGTTCCTGCGGGGGCCGGAGGACATCACCGTGGAGCTGGCGGAATGGAAGGGGGGCGCCGCCCCCTAGCTGGCGACGGCCAGCAGGGCATCCAGGCGTCCCTGGCGCTCAAGGGCGTAGAGGTCGTCGCAGCCGCCCACATGGGCATCGTCGATGAAGACCTGGGGCACGGAGCGCCGGCCGTCACGGCCCCGGGCCACCATTGCGTCACGGGCGTCCTCGTCACCGTCGATCACGTACTCCTCGTAGGCCACACCCTTGCGGTCCAGCAGCTGCTTGGCCCGGATGCAGAACGGGCAGAAGCGCCAGGTGTAGATCTCGACCTTGGGCATGGAGGGCACACGGGGTGGGGCGGAATGGATTGATTCTGTCGAAATGGCGGCCCGCCGTCCGTCATGGAGATGACGCAGGCCCTTCGGGAGTGTGTCCCCCACCAACCTTTCGAGTCCCCACCATGCAGTACGCCGTTCTGATCTACGAAAGCGAGCAGGACTTCGCTGACCGTCCCGGCCTGATGCCGGCCTACGCCGCCTACTCCCAGGCCCTGGCCGCGGCCGGCCACATGGCCGGCGGCGAGGCCCTCCAGTCCCCCCACACCGCCACCACCGTGCGCCTGCGCCACGGCGACCGGCAGGTGCAGGACGGGCCCTTCCCCGACAGCAAGGAGCAGCTGGGCGGCTTCTTCCTGATCGATGTGCCCGACCTTGACGCCGCCCTCACCTGGGCCGCCCGCTGCCCGGCGGCGGAGCGCTGCGCCGTGGAGGTGCGGCCGGTGCTCGCCATGGAAGCCCCCTGAGATGGAGGGGCGGCGGGCGGCGGAGCTGGCGGCACGGCAGTCCTTCGGCAAGCTGGTGGCCTGGCTCACCGCCCGCTGCGGCGATGTGGCGGCGGCGGAGGACGCCCTGGGGGATGCCTTCCTCGCCGCCCTGCGGCGCTGGCCCAGCGAGGGGGTGCCCCGGGCCCCCGAAGCCTGGCTGCTGGTGGTGGCCCGGCGGCGTCTGATCGACCGGGTCCGCCGCGACCGGAACCTGGAGCAGCTGCTGCCGGAGCTGAATGCCGCGACCCCCGGCCTCGATCCGGACACCTGTGAGAACGCCATGGAGATTCCCGACGAGCGGCTGCGGCTGCTGTTTCTCTGCGCCCACCCGGCGATCGATCCGGGGATCCAGGCGCCACTGATGCTCCAGACCGTCCTGGGGCTCAACGCCTCCCGGATCGCCGCCGCCTTCCTGGTGGCGCCGGCCACCATGGGCCAGCGGCTGGTGCGGGCCAAGGCCAAGATCCGCGATGCCGGCATTCCGTTCGTGCTGCCGGAGGCCGAGGCCTTGCCGGCCCGCTCGGCGGCGGTGCTGCAGGCGATCTACGCGGCCTACACCAGCGGCTGGGATGGCCGCGGCGAGGCCGCCCGTGGCCGCGGGCTGACCCAGGAGGCGGTGCTGCTG
>NZ_JAYGHZ010000294.1:0-11144 GCF_034931285.1 Synechococcus sp. BA-120 BA3 | reverse complement strand
TGGCCCTCAACCTGCGGGCCTACGACTTCGTGAGCCAGGAGATCCGCGCGGCGGAGGATCCTGAATTCGAGACGTTCTACACCAAGAACATCCTGCTCAACGAAGGTCTGCGTGCCTGGATGGCCCCTGCGGACCAGCCGCACGAAAACTTCATCTTCCCTGAAGAGGTTCTGCCCCGTGGAAACGCCCTTTAATTCCGGTCTCATTTCGGTCGGGGGCAAGGACCTCGACTCCACCGGCTACGCCTGGTGGGCGGGCA
This sequence comes from Synechococcus sp. BA-120 BA3, assembly GCF_034931285.1. Classification (NCBI taxonomy): domain Bacteria; kingdom Bacillati; phylum Cyanobacteriota; class Cyanophyceae; order Synechococcales; family Synechococcaceae; genus Synechococcus; species Synechococcus sp. BA-120 BA3. The sequence goes on along the minus strand of NZ_JAYGHZ010000294.1, from coordinate 10,885 downwards.
ATGCCCGTCTGATCAATCTCTCCGGCCGTCTCCTTGGTGCCCACGTGGCCCATGCGGGTCTGATGGTCTTCTGGGCCGGCGCCATGATGCTGTTCGAGGTGAGTCACTTCACTTTCGACAAGCCCATGTACGAACAGGGCCTGATCCTGTTCCCCCACGTCGCCACCCTCGGCTACGGCGTTGGCCCCGGCGGTGAGGTCACCGACCTCTATCCGTTCTTCGTGGTGGGTGTGCTGCACCTGATCAGTTCCGCCGTCCTCGGCCTCGGCGGCCTGTACCACGCCCTGCGCGGCCCTGAGATCCTGGAGAACTACTCCGCGTTCTTCTCCCAGGACTGGCGCGACAAGAACCAGATGACCAACATCATCGGCTACCACCTCATCCTTCTCGGTGTGGGTGCCCTGCTGCTGGTGTTCAAGGCCATGTTCTTCGGTGGCGTCTACGACACCTGGGCCCCCGGTGGCGGTGATGTGCGCCTGATCAGCAACCCCACCCTCAGCCCCGGGGTGATCTTCGGTTACCTCACCCGGGCTCCTTTTGGTGGCGAGGGCTGGATCATCGGTGTGGACTCCATGGAGGACATCATCGGTGGCCACATCTGGATCGGTCTGATCTGCATCTTCGGTGGCATCTGGCACGTCATCACCAAGCCCTTCGGCTGGGTGCGTCGCGCCTTCATCTGGAATGGTGAGGCCTACCTGAGCTACAGCCTCGGCGCCCTGAGCTTCATGAGCTTCATCGCCTCGGCCTACATCTGGTTCAACAACACCGCCTACCCCTCGGAGTTCTACGGCCCCACCAACGCCGAAGCCTCCCAGGCCCAGAGCTTCACCTTCCTGGTCCGCGACCAGCGCATGGGCGCCAACATCGGTTCCGCCATGGGCCCCACCGGCCTGGGCAAATACCTGATGCGCTCCCCCACTGGCGAGATCATCTTCGGTGGCGAAACGATGCGCTTCTGGGACTTCCGCGGTCCCTGGCTGGAGCCGCTGCGCGGCCCCAACGGTCTGAGCCTCGACAAGCTCCAGAACGACATCCAGCCCTGGCAGGTGCGTCGGGCTGCTGAGTACATGACCCACGCCCCCAACGCCTCCCTCAACTCCGTGGGTGGCATCATCACCGAGCCCAACTCGGTGAACTTCGTGAACATCCGACAGTGGCTGGCGTCCACCCAGTTCGTGCTGGCCTTCTTCTTCCTGGTTGGCCACCTCTGGCATGCGGGCCGGGCCCGCGCCGCCGCCGCCGGTTTCGAGAAGGGCATCGACCGTCAGGCCGAGCCCACCCTGGCCATGCCGGACCTCGACTGATGGCACCCCGGGATCCGCACTCCGGATCCCTTTCCATCACCCCTTGCCTCCGCCCCCGGGCGGGGGCTTTTTTCTGCGGGGGCGTTTTGGAGCGGGGGCTTACTGCTGCAGCTGTTTTGCTGCCGTATCTTGAGTTCCGCCGCAGCCGTTGGCCGATCCGATGGGTGATCCTTCCCCTGCGGACGGTGCGAGCCTCTGGCGGAAGCTGGGCGGCAAGGTCCGGCGATCGCCGCGCACCCTCGGGGTGCTGCTGGCCCCCCGGATCCGGCGCCGCACCCAGGCCATCGAGCGGCAACTCAACCGGCGCCGGTTTTCAGCGACCCGTCGCGCCCTGCAACGGCGGAACCCGGACGGGACCGGCCTGGTGCTCAACACGCGGCTGGTGGAGCCCACGATCCCCTCCATCGCCCACTGGGCCGACTGGAGCCTGACCCGCCATGGCTTCTTCGGCGACCTGCGCACCCAGCCCCGGCTCCTGTTCGTCAAGGCGGTGCCGGAGTGTTTAGAGCAATTTCTGGAGTGCTATCTCCCCCGGATCGCGGCGACGACCCGCTTCGTTCTGATCACGGGCGATGCCGACACCACCCTGCCCCGGCAGGTGGATCAGCGCTTCCCCGATTACATCGCCTCCGGGCTGGAGCAACGGCTGCTGCGCCTCCCGGACGACCCCCGACTGCTGCACTGGTACGCGGAGAATCTGGACACCCCGCTGCACGGCGTCACCCCGATACCGCTGGGCTGCATCAACAGTGACGGCCATGGCCTCTTCCGGCAGACCCTGGCCGAGGACGCTCCGGTCGCCATCCGGGAGCGGCCCCTGAAGGCCTTCTGCGCCCATTACGTCCGAAAGGGTCCCCAATGGGAGAACCGGCGGGCGATGATGCGGCTCGCCACCGGCGACTGGAGCGCGTTCGTCGAGGTGCACGAGCAGATTCCCTACGACGATTTCTTCCCGACCCTCCAGCGCTATCCCTTCGTGATCTGCGCCGGCGGCGGCGGCCTCGATCCCTGCCCGAAGGCGTTCACGGCCCTGCTGGCCGGCGCGATCCCGATCATCGAGCGCAACCCCACCACCGCGGCCTACGGCGATCTGCCGGTGGCCTATGTCGACCGCTGGGACAGCCACAGCCTCTCCCCCGCCCGGCTGGAGGCCTGGCGGGACGCCCTGCACCCCCGGTTCGAGGATCCGGCCCAGCGCCGCGGCGTGCTGGAGAGGATGTCGATGGCCCACTGGCTGCGGCGGATCGGCGCCCATCATCCGGGCGCCTGAGCCAGAACTGCGTCGCCCAGCCAGCGGCGCAGCAGGGGCAGGCTGAGGCCGATCACGTTGCTGAAGCAGCCCTCCAACCGCTCCACCACCAGGCCGCCGCGGCCCTCGAGGGCGAAGCCGCCGGCGCAGGCCAGAGGCTCACCGCTGGCCACATAGGCCTGGATCGCCGCCTCGCCGAGGGGCGCAAAGTGCACCCGCGTGGTCACGACCGCCTGCAGGGGCTCCTCCGGTGCGTCGGGGGCGGGGGACCTCAACAGGCCATGGCCCGTGAGCAGGTCCCCCCAGCCGCCGGCCATGCGCCGCCAGCGGGCCACCGCCTCAGCGGCGTCCCGGGGCTTGCCCCAGGCCTCCCCTGCCACCACCAGCAGGGAGTCGCAGCCCAGCACCCCATACGACGGCCAGGCTGCCTCTGAAGCGAGCCTGGCGGCCACCGCCCGGGCCTTGGCCAGCGCCAGCGCCTGCACCAGCCGTCGGGGATCGGCCTCCCGGATCCCGTCCTCATCCACCCCGCCCACCTGGGTGCGGTGGGGGATGCCGGCCTGCTCCAGCAGGCGGCGCCGGGCCGGGGAAGCGGAAGCCAGCAGCAGCAAGGGGGGTCTCCGGGCAGGTCTCCAGCCTGCCCGTCGATTGGGGAGAATGGGGCGATGGCACAGGCCGACACCGAGTCCCGTTCGCTGGCACGGGCCGCCCTCTCCCTCCGCTGCCTCCCCTTCCGCCGCCGGTTCTATGAGGCCGTGGGGAAGGAGCCCCTGAGCAGCACGGAACTGGCCGGCCGCGCCGAGGTCCCTGCCCCGTACACCTTCCATCCCCTCAGCAGCGACCGGACCGAGGACCATTTCCTCTGGCTGATCCGGCTGGGGGTGTTGCGGCGGGAAGTCGATGGCCAGGGGCTCACCGAGCGGGTGCGGCTGACGCCGATGGGCCGGCAGCTGCTGCGGCGCTGGCCCGGTGAGATCCCGCGGGCGGGACGGCGGGAGCGGATCCTGGAGGCGCTGCGCCGCCACCGCCCCCGCCTTTGAACCACCCCCACCCCGCCTCCCTGCGGCCGCTGATGGTGCTGGGCACCAGCAGCGGCGCCGGCAAATCGCTGATGACCGCCGCCCTCTGCCGCGTGCTGCGGCGCCGGGGGGAGCAGCCCCTGCCCTTCAAGGGGCAGAACATGAGCCTCAACGCCTGGGTCGACCAGCAGGGCGGGGAGATGGCCTACTCCCAGGCCCTGCAGGCCTGGGCCGCGGGACTGGAGCCACGGGTGGCGATGAACCCGGTGCTGCTCAAGCCCCGGGGCGACAGCACCAGTGAGGTGATCCACCTGGGTCGCTCGGTGGGCACGGCCCGGGCGGAGCACTACTACCGCGACTGGTTCCGGCCCGGCTGGGCGGCGATCCGAAGCGGTCTGGCGGAGCTGCAGGCCGCCCACCCCGGCGGCCGGCTGGTGCTGGAGGGGGCCGGCAGCCCGGTGGAGGTGAATCTGCAGGCCCGGGACCTCACCAACCTGCGGCTGGCCCAGTACCTGCGGGCCCGCTGCCTGCTGGTGGCGGACATCGAGCGGGGCGGCGTCTTCGCCCAGATCGTCGGCACCCTGGCCCTGCTGCGGCCGGTGGAGCGGCCCCTGATCGGCGGGCTGCTGATCAACCGCTTCCGCGGCCGCCGCTCCCTGTTCGATGCCGGCCGCGAGTGGCTGGAGCAGCAGACCGGGGTGCCCGTGCTGGGGGTGATGCCCTGGCTCGACGAGCTGTTTCCCCCCGAGGACTCCCTCGACCTGCTGGAGCGGGGCAGCCGCAAACCCCGCGCCGAGCTCAGCCTGGTCGTGCTGCGCCCACCCTCCCTGAGCAACTTCTCCGACCTCGACCCGCTCGAGGCCGAGCCCAGCGTGCGGCTGCGCTGGCAGCGGCCGGGGGAGCCCCTGGAGCAGCCCGATGCCGTGATCCTCCCCGGCAGCAAACAGACCCTGCGGGATCTGGCGGCGCTGCGCAGCAGCGGCATGGCGGAGCAGCTGCGGGCCTATGTGGCCCGGGGGGGACAGGTGTTCGCCCTCTGCGGCGGCCTGCAGATGCTGGGCGCGGAGCTGCACGACCCCGACGGGCTGGAAGGGGGCCGGCCCGGGGCACGGGTGGGCGGGCTGGACCTGCTGCCCCTGCGCACGGTCTTCCAGGGGGACAAGGCGCTGCGGCAACGGCAGAGCCGGGCCCTCTGGCCCCCCGGCCCGGGCGACCACCCGCTGGTGGAGGGCTTCGAGCTCCACCATGGCCGCAGCGAGCGGATCGATCCGGAGGGCTGCGCACCCCTGGCGGAGGACGGGGCCCTGGGCTGGTGGACGGAGTCCGGCGACCAGGGGGGTCTGGTCGCCGGCACCTACCTGCACGGCATCTTCGAGAACGGCCCCTGGCGGCGCCGCTGGCTCAACCAGCTGCGGCGGCGACGCCAGCTTCCGCCCCTGGAGGAGAACCAGCCGCACCACGGCCGCCAGCGGGACGCCCTGCTCGATCGCCTGGCGGACGCCTTCGAGGCCCACATCGACCTGGGGCCCCTGCTGGCCCCGGGTCCTCTGCCCCGCACGCCAAGTCCCTGAACGGCCGGCAGCCCCTAGATTTCCGCCAGCGCGGCTCTCCCCCCATCGCCATCCCCCGCCCTGCCCTCACCATCGCGTGGCCGGACGGACGCACCACGATGGCCATCCCCGGCCAGGACTGGCTGGAGGCCGCCCGCCAGGCAGGGGTGCTGATCCCCACCGGCTGCCTTGGGGGCAGCTGCGGCGCCTGCGAGATCGAGGTGAACGGACGGGTGGTGCGGGCCTGTGTGGCCACCGTGCCCTCCAGTGCGAGCGGCCGGCTGACCGTCAGCCTGGCCAGTGACCCCCACTGGTAGGTCGTGTGAGTTCCCCCCCCCGGTTCCACATCCTCTCGATCGATTTCCAGGATCTCGACGTGATCTGGAACGTGCGCCTGTTCTATCGGGCCGCGGGCTATGGGTTCGTGCCTGGCGGCGTCGATCCGGATCTCGACCTGCTGGTGATCCTGCGCGGTGATCCGGGCCTGGCCCATCAGGAGCACCGGGGGATTGTGCATGTCTACGACTACGTCAAGGAGCTCCAGGTGGACTGGCCCGAGCGTTTCCCCCGGGCCCGTGAGATCCGTCTCATCTCCCTGTTCCGCCCGGACCCCCTGCCCGAGGGCGTGCGCTGGGTGCCGGGGTACCTGCCGGTGGTTCCCGAGTTCTGGCAGCGGAGCCCCTTCCGCAAGCGGGCCGGCCGGCCGCTGCACATCGCCAATTTCAAACCGATGGGCGACGACCCCTACCAGCAGGATCTGGCCCGGCTGGCCCGCCGGGGCCTGGTTCAGGTGTTCGGCGGGCGTTGGGACCGGCTGGGCCTGGCCACCCACGGCCTCAGCTACCTGGAGGCGAATCGCCGGCTGGCGGCCGCCTGGTGCTGCTACGGCCTGATGTACCCCTACCAGCGGGGCACCACCCTCTCCGGCCGCATGTGGCAGGCCCCCCTGCACGGATGCCTGGTGATCAGCGAACAGGGCACCAACCCCCTGGGACTGCCCGGGGTCCTCGAAGTGGAGCGCTTCTCCGCGGAGACGCTGCTGAGCGTGGGCTCGATCCGGGAGTGCTGGCAGATCAGACAGGAGGCCACCCGGTACTGGCGCGAGGCCACCGAGCGGCTGGCCCTGCAGCTGGATCTGCCGGTCTACCGGGGTCCCTCGGCCGCGCAGCTGGCCGACTGCGGCCGGGAGCGGATGGCCCAGCATCTGCGGGTGGTCTGGGGACGGCACCTGGGGCGACTGGCGCGGTGGCTGACGCCGCCGCCGGTCAGCTGCTGGTGGCGGCGGCGGCAGCGGACCCTGCAGGGGCTGGGAAGGCGCCTGCAGGGGGCCACCGGGCCAGGCGGACAGACAGCGAACCGCTGAGATGCCGCCTCTGCCAGAACGATGCGGCGTCATCGTCGAATCGAAACCACCAGACCTTCGATGTCAGCGGGCAGGGGCTACGATGAACCAACGCAAGACGTTTTTGTAGGAATCTAGATGGCGCTGCCAACAGCCCTGAAGCGTGCCGTTCCCAAGAACGTGCAATCGGCAGTCAAGCGTTTTCTGTGGCCTGAATACTCCCCTGTACCCCCGGGTCAGAAGGTCATTGAATTCTGGGTGGATGTGGTGAGTGGCTGCAATCTCCGTTGCACGGCCTGTCCCGTCGGCATGCCCGAGTACACCAACAGCATCGGCCAGAAGCTGACGGAGATGCCGATTGAGCTGTTCGAGAAAATCTGCCTCAAGGCCAAGGCCGACACCAATGGCAACTGCCGCTTCGGCCTGTACAACTGGACCGAACCCACGCTGCATTCGAAGCTTCATGAACTGATCGCCTGCGCCGAGAGCCATGGCGTTCCCTGCGGCATCTCCTCCAACCTCAATTACGACTACGACTGGTCCCTGCTCAAGCCTCTGCGCCTCTGGAACTTCACGATCACGGTGTCGGGGTTCACCCAGCGCACCTACCAGATCAACCACAAAGGCGGCCGGATCGAACCGGTGCTCGCCAACCTGATCCGCATCTCGGAAACCCTCGGCGACTGGGAATGCTTCAAGAACATCGATGTGCGCTATCTGGTTCACAAGCAGAACCTGCATGAGGTGCATCTGTTCAAGCACTTCTGCGACAAGCTGGGGATGAAGTTCACCCCCTACCACGCCTATTACATGCCCATCGACAAGATGTTCGACGGGCTCGAAACAATTCCCCCGGAACTGGAGTACATCTACTATAGCCCCCAGCTGGTGCAGCAGGCCATCGGCAATCACCGCTCACAGAACTGCTTCATGCGCGAGTCCCAGGTGTGCCTCGACCACGAAGGCAACTTCTCGGTCTGCTGCGTGCAGTCCCCCTCCGCCCCATCGATCGCCAACTACCTGGACACCCCCTACCAGGTGATGCAGGCGAAGCGCTATGGCAGCGAACTCTGCAGGAAGTGCACCAGCAGCGGCATCAACATCTTCGCCACCTACGGCATGCAGGAGCCGCCGGAGATCCAGCAATCGATCGAAGATCTTCTGCCCGTGGATCTGAACGATTTTCGCTGATCCGTGACCTCCATTGACTCAGGCTCACGCCTCCGCACGGTGTCGGACCCCCCTGCCAAGGCGGACGCCCCTGCCTACGACTATCTGATCGTCGGCTGCGGGCTGTTCGGCGCCACCTTTGCACGCCTCGCCACCGATGCCGGCAAGCGTTGTCTCATCGTCGAGCGCCGCCCTCACATCGGCGGCAACTGTTATACGGAGAAACTGGAAGGCATCAACGTCCATCGTTACGGCGCCCATATCTTTCACACCAGCAACAAGGCCGTCTGGGCCTTCGTCAACAGGTTCGCCGAATTCAATAACTACATCAATTCGCCCAAGGCCATCTCCGGAGACAAGCTCTATTCGCTGCCCTTCAACATGAATACCTTCTACGAGCTCTGGCAGACGCGAACACCGGAGCAAGCCCGCCAGAAGATCGCCTCGCAGCGCTTCAGCGGCGAACCCACCAACCTGGAGGAGCAGGCCCTGTCGCTGGTGGGGAAGGACATCTACGAGACCCTGATCCGCGACTACACCCGCAAACAGTGGGGCAAGGACCCCCGTGAACTCCCCGCCTTCATCATCAAACGGCTGCCGCTGCGTTTCACCTACGACAACAACTATTTCTCCGACCGTTACCAGGGCATTCCGATCGGGGGGTACACGGCCCTCTTCGACGCCTTGCTGGAGGGCATCGAGGTCCGCCTCAACGTCGATTACTTCGCCGACCGCACCGCTTTGGGGCGCCTGGCCCACAAGGTGGTCTACACCGGCTGCATCGACCAGTACTTCGACTACGCGCTGGGGCGGCTGGAGTACCGCTCGCTGGAGTTCGACAACGCCGTGGTGGAGACCGACAACTTCCAGGGCAATGCCGTGATCAACTACTGCGATACCCGCGAGTCCTTCACCCGCATCATCGAGCACAAGCACTTTGAAGGCTCAAACTCCCCGGTCACCGTGATCACCAGGGAGTTCCCCCGGCCCTGCAGCGGTGACGCCATCCCCTACTACCCGGTCAACGATGCCCACAACCAGGGGCTGTACCGGCGCTACCAGGAGCTCGCCCAGGCCACGGAGAACGTGATCTTCGGGGGCCGTCTCTCCGAATACAAGTACATGGACATGCACGTGGTGATCGAATCGGCGATGAACCGGTTCCGCAGCGAGAGCCGTCAGGCGTCGGCCTGAATCAGCCCGCCACCGAGCAGCACCTCACCGCTGTAGGCCACCGCCGCCTGCCCAGGGGCCACCGAAAACTGGGGCTCGGCGAAGTCGAGCCTGGCCCGGTGGGGCCGGCCGGCGGCGTGGTCGGCGTCCGTTTCGGGCAGGGGCGTCAGCAGGGCCCGCTCCGGCAGGCTGCGGTAGCGCACCTGCACCTCCACCTCGATCGGCCCGCTGGGCGGCGCGATCGACACCCAGTTGATGGCGCCCACCACACAGGACTGGCGGGTCGCCTCCCGCCGGGGGGCCACCACCACCCGGTTCATGGCCCCATCCAGCCGCACCACATGGAGGGGTTCGCTCCAGGCCACCCCCAGCCCCTTGCGCTGGCCGATGGTGAAGTGCTCGATCCCGTCGTGCTGCCCGAGCACCGTGCCATCCGCCAGCACGATCTCACCCTGGCGGGGCGCCAGGTAGGCATCCAGAAAGGCCCGCATCGACCCATGGTGGTCGGCGAGGCAGAGGTCCTGGCTTTCGGGCTTGGCGGCGGTGCGCAGGCCGAGGCGGGCGGCCTCGGCGCGGGTGGCCTCCTTGGTCAGTTCACCGAGGGGGAAGACCAGCCGGCCCAGCACCGACTGGGGCAGGTCGTAGAGGAAGTAGCTCTGGTCCTTGTGGGAATCCAGGCCCCGCAGCAGCTGGTGGCGGCCATCGTGCCGCAGCCGGGCGTAGTGGCCCGTGGCCAGGCGGCCGATGCCGCGCTCCACCCCGGCCCACGCCAGCATCGGGCCGAACTTCACCGCCCGGTTGCAGCGGGAGCAGGGCAGGGGGGTGAGGCCGTCGCCGTACCCCTCCACCAGGAAATCGACGATCTGCTCCTGGAACCGGGCCCGGGAATCGACCACATGGTGGGGAACCCCCAGCTGGTCGCAGATGCCGGCCGCATCCACCAGGCCCTCGGCGCAACAGGCGCCCTTGCCGCTCATCAGCCACAGGGTGAGGCCTTCCACCTCCCAGCCGGCCGCCACCAGCAGGGCCGCGGTCAGGGAGCTGTCGACGCCGCCGGATAGGCCCACCGCCACCCGCCGCTCACCGGGCCAGTCCCCAAGCCGTTCCAGCACCCCGGGGATGGCGCGCACGGCGGCATGATCGTCGCAGCGTTCCAGCTTGACCCTGAGGCCATAGGCGGTCAGCAGGCGCGCGCTGACCCGCGTGTCCTCGGCCAGCACCAGATCGGCCGCCGCCAGCACATCCAGCGCCCGCAGCGTCATGTCGCGCAGATTGCCGATGGGCGTCGCCACGACATACAGGCCAGGGTCGACCCGGCGCGGCGGCGGGGCGGTTCCGGACCACAGGCGGGAAGCATCGGTGTCAGTCATCGATCAACCGTGCCAGCACCAGGCGCGCCCCTCAAGCACAGATCAGGTCAGCAGTGCTTTCAGCACGGCGTCCAGAACCGGACGGCCCTGCGCGGTGGCCGCCACCCGCCCGCCTGACAGGGTCAGGAAACCGTCCTCAATCAAATCCGCCAGCGGACCGGCCGCCGGCCCTATCCGCAAGCCGGCCAACACGGTCAGCGGCACGCCCTCATCCGTGCGCAGGCCCAGCAGCACCTTTTCCTCGGCGGCCTCGACCGGCGACAGGGCCGTCTGTTCGGCCCACGGCGTCCCCGCCCCGACCCCGGCGACATAGTCCGTCACGCCCCGGTGCGCGACGGTCGCCGTACGCACGCCGTCCAGCGTCATCCGTCCGTGCGCGCCCGGACCGACGCCCAGATAGTCACCGCCCCGCCAGACATGCAGATTGTGAACCGACCGCGCCGCCACGCCGCGCGCATGGTTCGACACCTCATAAGCCTCGAACCCCGCCTGCCCCAGCACCGTCTGGGTCACCTCATAGAGGTCGGCGGCCAGATCCTCGTCGGGCGGCGTCCAGACCCCCCGCGCCACCGCCCGACCAAAGGCGGTGCCGGACTCAATGGTCAGCTGGTAGGGCGAGATGTGCTCAAAGCCGCTCTCCAGCGCCCAGAGCAGTTCGCCGGTCCAGTCGCTGACGGTCTGGCCGGGCCGGGCATAGATCAGATC
>NZ_JAYGHZ010000293.1:0-11613 GCF_034931285.1 Synechococcus sp. BA-120 BA3 | reverse complement strand
GCTCGGAGTCGGGCTGCCTGCTGGCCACCGTGGCGGTGGAGCAGGCCACAGGCAGCCGCTTCAGCAGCGTGAGCGCCCACGGCGGCTGGGCCCTGGGGCGGCTGGAGCCGCGGCTGGTGCAGCGCGAGGGGGCGGCCCACAGCGCCCACAAGGCGCTGCAGCTGGCGGATGGCCGCCAGATCAGCGACACCCACAGCCAGATGGTGTTCGGAGGTCCGGACGGGCGGCTGGAGCAGCTGCACAAGGCGGTGGCCGACGGCCAGGGCCGCAGCGTGTTCAACGGGGCGGTGCAGGTGCCCCGTGCAGCCCAGCGCACCGATGCCGCCCAGCTGAGCCGCAACCTGCTGCTCTCGGACCGGGCCCGCATCGACACCAAGCCCGAGCTGGAGATCGTCGCCGACGACGTGCGCTGTGCCCATGGCGCCACCGTGAGCCGGCTGGAGCAGGACGAACTCTTCTATCTGCAGAGCCGCGGCATCGCCGCCGACCAGGCGGCCCGGCTGCTGTTGCGCGGCTTCTGCGAGGAGGTGCTGCAGGAACTCCCCGCGGCCGCCCGGCCGTGGCAGCCTCTGGCCAGCTTGCTGGGGGAGCAGGGACGATGACACCGGCCTCCACCAACTCGCCGATGGTTGCGGCGCCGCCGCTGGCGGGCACGCCGGTGGTGGCCGACCTGGCGGTGCAGACGCGGCCCGATTTCCCCCTGCTGGCCCAGACGGCCTGCCTGGGGCAGCCGCTGATCTACCTGGATTACGCCGCCACCAGCCAGAAGCCGCGCCAGGTGCTGGAGGCGCTGCAGCAGTACTACAGCCTCGACAACGCCAATGTGCACCGCGGCGCCCACCAGCTGAGCGCCCGCGCCACCGACCATTTCGAGGCGGCCCGAGGCAAGGTGGCCAGCTTCATCGGCGCCGCCAGCGCCCGGGAGATCGTGTTCACCCGCAACGCCAGCGAGGCGATCAACCTGGTGGCCCGCACCTGGGGTGACGCCAACCTGCGGGAGGGCGATGAGGTGCTGCTGTCGCTGATGGAGCACCACAGCAACCTGGTGCCCTGGCAACTGCTGGCGGCCCGCACGGGCTGCGTGCTGCGCCATGCGGGCGTCACCGAGAGCGGCGAGCTGGATCTGGAGGACCTCAAGGCCAAGCTCAGTGATCGCACGAAGCTGGTGAGCCTGGTGCACATCAGCAACACTCTGGGCTGCCTCAATCCGATCGAGGCGGTGGCCGAGCTGGCCCACGGCGCCGGCGCCCTGCTGCTGGTGGATGCCTGCCAGAGCCTGCCCCACAAGCCGGTGGACGTGGCCGCCCTGGGGGCTGATTTCCTGGTGGGTTCGTCCCACAAGCTGTGCGGGCCGACGGGCATGGGCTTCCTCTGGGCCCACGAGGCGCTGCTGGAGGCGATGCCGCCGTTCCTGGGGGGCGGCGAGATGATCCACGACGTCTACCTGGACCACAGCACCTGGGCCGATCTGCCCCACAAGTTCGAAGCCGGCACCCCGGCCATCGGTGAGGCGATCGGCATGGGCGCCGCCCTTGATTACCTGCAGAACCTCGGCATGGAGCGGATCCACGCCTGGGAGCAGCAGCTCACCCGCAGGCTGTTCGAGCGGCTGCAGGCCATCGATGGCGTTCGGATCCTGGGACCCACCCCAGACCAGCAACCCGACCGGGCCGCGTTGGCGGCGTTCAGCGTGGACGGGCTGCACGCCAACGACATCGCCGCCCTGCTGGATTCGGCCGGCATCTGTATCCGCAGCGGCCACCACTGCACCCAGCCCCTGCACCGCCACTACGGCCTGGCTAGCTCCGCCCGCGCGAGCCTGGGCTTCACCACCACCCCCGAAGAGATCGACCGCTTCGCTGAGGAGCTGGAAGGCACGATCGGGTTCCTGAGGGAACACAGCTGAGGGGGGCGGGGCCTTGAGCCTGCTGCTGCTCGCCGCCGTGGAGGTGGTGGCGGCCATCGTGATCGACCTGTCGGAGCAGCGCCTGCGGGCCCTCGATGCCAACGGCGCCACGGTCTATGCGGCCCTGGTGTCGACGGGCCTGCCCGCCACCCCCACCCCCACGGGGCGCTTCGTGATCGGCAGCAAGTACGCCGCCACCTCCCTGGTGGGCGCCACCTACCGCACCCCGGTGGTGCCCCACGTGATGTGCCTGACGGGTGGCGGCCTGCGGCCGGACGCGGTGTGCCTCCATCCCGCCCCCTGGCAGGACGCCGCCCGCCAGTGCTACGGGGTGCGCCGCAGCCACGGCTGCATCCGCACCAGCCAGGCCACGGCCAGGTGGTTGTTCGAGCGCACGGCGGTGGGGACGCCGGTGGTGATTCAGGAGTGAAGGGTGCGGGCTGAGTGCATCACGGAGCCGTGATGCAGGTGGCGCCAGGCGCATCGATGGGCCAGGATTCCGTGATGGTGGTGGTTCTCGGTGACGTTCAGGCGGGGGAGTTGCTGCATGGGCGGCGACATTGAACCTGTGGTGCGGGCATCACGGAACAGCCCATTTAGTAGTTAGGATGAAGTATGAGCCCTGAATTTGTAGCTATTTTGGATGAAAGAGAACAGTTGGGGCTCTGGTTTGTCCTGCTCCCAATGTGTCTGGGATTCCTGGCTTTGCTTGTTTCAGCCGTAAAAGCTCGGAAGGGAATCGCGTTAATCCATACCACTCTCCTGGCAATAGCTTCTGTTGCAATACCTACTCTCATGGGTGGTTTTTGGTGGTCCGAATTAAGCAGCGTGGCCACAAGCCATGAAGATAGAGAATGGATATTAAATCATGATGGCGGACTGATAATTGCGCCACTCTCCGCGATCCTTATAGCTACTGCATTTTGGGTGTTTTCCGTATTGGTTTTATCCATTCGGTCTGTGATTGCACGTCTTCGAAAGGCCAAAGAGAAAAAGAGCAATATCTTGACGCCAATAAGTCATCCTAACAATCGCATGCAGTCGGACGCGGCGAAGCCGCGCCGCTGATGCGAAGCGTTAGATTTTCTTGAAACATGAGTCGCACACGAGACATAATTCAGGAAATTGCGGACATCCGCCAGCGTCGGCGCTTTGGCTCTGCCATGTCCGAACTACCAGTGCGACTCTTTGCGCTTGAACAGGTTTTTGAGGAGTATGACAAGTCACAGAGCGAACTAACTCGATACTTTCCCGTTGCGCTTATTGCCTGTGTCGAAGGCTACTTTCGGATCGCCATAAAGGACCTAGTCGATTCGGGTGATCCATATCTCAGCAACGCGGGAAAGCCTGCATCGTCGCTGAAGATTGACTTCTCAATACTCAGAGCCGTGCATGGAAAGGCAATCACGGTTGGTGAGCTCGTCGCCCATGGCATACCACTGAGTCGTCTCGATTACATTGACGGCGCTTTAACGATTTTGATTGGCAAGGGGTTTCTTGAAGCACTCCGAACGACCACTGATCGTTGGGCCCACGAAGTGAAGGGAGAACAGGCAAGTCCAATCCTTGCGGATCCTGATCGGGTCTTCTCGGATGTAGCGAGGACCTTTGAGTTGCGACATATCATTTGCCACGAAATCGCGTCGGCATACGAAATCGAGGCTGACGAAGTCGCACGCTGCTTTCAAAGTTGTGTGGCTTTCTTGCGAACAGCCGATGAATTCATTTCTGAGACGTTGCATCCCGGTGCACCCATGACGCAGACTGATATGAACATCGCTGCTGGAGAGTCTCTCTCAGAAGCCAGATGCAGATTGGAGGATGCGTCCGAAAAAGTCAAGCAACACCTCAATACAACTGAACTTGCTGCCTTCAATGAATCACAAAGCAAGTGGGAGGCGTATTCGAAGGCGTGGGTAGCATTCGTGGCAGGAGAACGCTCCAGTAGTGGAACGATCTGGCCATTGATTGCTGCAGAGGTTGCCGAAGAGATGGTGAATCGCCGAATCGAAGAGATCTCTTGCTGGAGGAGACTGGGAGATGGTCTCTAGAAATCTAACAAGCCCCTGGAGTGGACAGGCCACCACCGATTCCCTACCTCCGATGAAAGTCCTTGCCTGCCACTCAGGGGCAGCGTTTTACCGACGAAGAACAAGCCGATGCGACTAAGCGGGAACCTCAGATCGTGGAATGATGAGCGAGGCTTCGGGTTCATCAAACCAGCACAAGGTGGTAAGGATATCTTCGTTCACATCAAGGCCTTCCCGCCTGGAACCGGCCGCCCGACGATCGGGCAAGTTTTGACCTTTGAAATTGAAGTTGGTCCAAACGGCAAGATTCGTGCGCACTCAGTTCACTCCCAAGTAAATCACCAAGCACCCAAGACTCCTCGAACGGAGTCTCCTGCATCATGGACTCTCCCTCGGCTACTGGCAATCCCAGCTTTCGCCTTAGTCTGGCTCTATGTTGCAAGTCGATGGTCGGTTAATCCTATGGTTTTTGTGGCGTACATCGCGCTCAGTCTCTTGACTTTCCTTGCATATGCGGTCGATAAATCGGCTGCTATCAATGGACGCTGGCGAACGCCGGAGAAGACATTGCATCTGCTTAGCTTGGCCGGCGGGTGGCCTGGCGGCTTACTTGCACAGCAGCTACTGCGCCACAAGTGTTCCAAGCAGAGCTTCGTGGCGGTCTTCTGGATCACAGTGGCCGCAAACGTCGCGGGCTTTTTCGCATGGCATTCAGGGCTGCTCCGGGATGTGTAGACATGACGGCACGGACTAACATCCAGATGCAGATGGTGGGAGCGGATCTTGTCTGTCAAGTCGCTGCTGTCCTGCCCGCTTCTGATCTGGAGCGTTAGTTCGATCGCACTACAATCTGTGCCCCTGGAGACATCGGAGTATCCAATGACTGTTTCCCGTGTTGACGTCGCAGTCAGAACGTTCGACTCTCGCCTGGCCACGCTCGACCACTTATTGGGAGTCGGTTTAAAGCACCTGAGAGAACCCGATTCGGCCTACTTCGAACGCCGCCTGGCACCAGATATGCTTCCGCTGGGAGCACAGGTTGCGTTCACCTGCAATCAGCCGAGAAACTTTGCGTTGTGGTTGGAGGGCTTCTCGGCCGACGACCTCGATCCGAAGGTGGACTCCCTGGTGCTCGCCCGAGCCCATCTATCGGAAATATGAGCTTTGCTGTCGAAACACGAGGGGTCGCTCCAGGTCCTTCCCGCAGTGAAGCATTTACAGCTGGGCCCCGGCCTGCACGCGGACCTGACTGGCGAAGACTACCTTGAGGCATTCCTGCTGCCCAACTTCTACTTTCACCTGGTCACGAGCTACGCCATTCTTCGTGGGGCTGGGGTGCCACTGGGGAAGCGGGATTATATGCTTCATTTGCTTCCCAAGGTCGTCCAGAGTGCCATCGACTAAGCCCATGCCGCGGACGCCTCGCATACCCACTCTTCCTGAAGCGCCCCGTTCTATTCAGAAGGGCACGCCCCTGAAGCACCTGCTCGGCCAGGCGGCCATCGAGTGCCTGGCCAGGAACATTCAGTGTGTCGATTCAGGCTTCCCGGCCCGCCGATTCTGTGAAACCGCCCAGGCCGGCCTGGAACCACTCGCCATCATGCAGCGAGGCCGGCACATCGCCCGGGCCCTGCATCAACGCCTGCCGGCTTCCTATGCGGAGGCCGTCCAGATTCTGCTGGCCTCCTTGACGCCCGAGCAGCTGGACACGGAAGCGATGGGGCTGGCCAGCTTCTTCTATCTTCCCCACAGCTTCTTCATCGCCGAGTATGGGCTGGATGCCCAACACAACCGTGGCATCGACCCCTTCGAAACGTCCATGCTGGCCCTGCATGCCATCACCACGCGGTTCACGGCGGAGTTCGCGATCCGTCCGTTTCTGATCCAGAGGCAACAGCGCACGCTGGAGCAGGTGGATCAGTGGGTTAGCGACCCGAACCCGCATGTGAGACGCCTGTGCAGCGAGGGGACGCGGCCCCGGCTTCCCTGGGGGAAACGCCTGCCATCGTTCGTCGCCGATCCGAGGCCAACGCTGCCGATCCTCGAACGGTTGAAAGACGATCCATCCCTTTACGTTCGCCGCAGCGTTGCCAACCACCTGGGCGACATCGCCAAGGACCATCCGGATCTCGTCTATGGCCTCTGCGAGGGTTGGTTGCGGGAGGGTACCTCCGCCGACCTGCGTTGGCTGATCCGCCATGCGGTTCGCTATCCCGCCAGGCAGGGAGATGCGCGGGCAAGGAAGATTCGTGAGGCAGCCCCTGCGCTTCCCTGAAGCGCCTGGCAACGAAAAGGCTGTTGGCGGCGGCGGCGTCAGCCCTGGGGTGGGCGCTGCCAATCTGGTGACAGCAGGGCAGGGTGATGCCTCAGACGATCCTTGCCAGCCTCTCCCGCGCTGAACGGCTCTCGATCGCCGGCACCTACGGGCTCACCCTGCTGGAGAACCTCTGCATGCTTGCCTACCCGGCGCTCACCGGCTGGGCGGTGGACGGCCTGCTGAAGAACAGCTACCGCGGCCTGACGGCTCTGATCGGGGTGTGGCTCGTGCACCTGGTGGTGGCCTTCGTGCGGCAGCGTGTCGACACCCGTGTGTTCATGGGCCTGTTCGCGCGCCTGGCCGTGCTCACCGTGGCGGAGCAGCAGCGCCTGGGCCACGGCACGAGCGTCGTGTCGGCGCGGGTGGAGATGATGCGCGACATGGTCGGCTTCTTCGAAGCCGACGTGCCGGCGATGGTTTCCCAGGTGGTGACCGTGATCGGCTCGCTGGTGATGCTGTTCACCTACGACCTCGAGGCGGGCTTCATCGCCATGGCGGTGCTGCTGCCGATGGGCCTCGTCAACGCCTGGTACTGGCGGCGCGCCCGCCACCTGCATCGCGGCCTCAATGACCAGATCGAACGCGAGATCGAGGACATCGAGGCCGCCCGGCCGCTGCGCCTGCGGCGCCACTTCGGCCGGGTGCGTCGCTGGCAGGTGCAGCTCTCCGACAGCGAGTCGTGGACCTGGACCGTGACGGAACTGGCCACGATCGTCGCCCTCGTCGTCCTGCTGATCGATTTCACCCGTTCGCCGATGTTCAGCGCCGGCGCCATTTATGCCGTGCTGGCCTACGTGTTCGATTACCTGCAGGGCCTCGATCACGCCCCGGCGGTGGTGAACAGTTTCGCCCGGCTGGGCGACATCCGGGCGCGGCTGGCGTCCTGAGGCCGGAGGTGACCTCGTCGCCCCTATGCCGGCCTGAGCACCGCCAGGGCTTCGGCCCGGTGCTGGCCCTGCCATCCCCATTGCCACCGCCAGCCCGCCGCCTCCGCCTCGGCCACGATCCACTCCGGGTCGGCCGGGTGGTCGTACTGGCTGAGATGGGCGATCACCTCCTCCTGCCGCTCCGGTTCCAGCGGGCTCCAGCCGTGCACGCGGGCGCTGTAGCGGCCGACGTAGGTGTCACGGTTCTCCCCCGGGGCGCGGAACACATCGGCCCAGAGCAGCAGGCCCCCCGGGGCGATGCGGCGGCGGCAGCCGCGCAGGAAGCGCCGTTTGCCCTCCGCCTGCAGGTGGTGCACGGCGAAGCTGCTGAGGATCAGATCCGCCGGTGGCGGCTCCGGCCCGTCCGGCCCATCCGGCTTCGCCTCGGCCCAGGCCAGCAGGTCCCCCTCCACGAAGCGGCAGGGGTAGGGCACCGTGCCCAGGGCCTCGGCGGCCAGGGGCAGCACAGCCCCATTGAGATCCAGGCCCGTGAAGGAGGCCAGGGGCAGGCGTCGCAGCAGCGGCGGCAGCAGGGACAGATCGCCTCAGCCCAGGTCCACCGCGTGGGGGGGCGGCGCCGCGGGGCCGCGATCGGCCAGCCAGGCGTCCACCGTCCCGGTCAGGGCCGCCGTCAGGGCCCCGTGCTCCATCAGGTCGTGCTCCAGCACCCGGCGATAGGTGTCCCAGTGGCGCGAGAAGAAGGTCATGGCATCGATTCTTGACGGTTCGGAGTCCTCGTCACTTCCGTCAGCTTCCGGAGGCCATCGCTATGGTCAGCGCCACTTCGGCGCGTCGGCGCGAGTCAGCAGTGACGGAACGGCGGATGCATCTGGTGCGCTGGGCGCTCACCACCGGCTGGATCCTGATCATCCTCTCCCTGCTCTACGACCCGTTCACGCCCCGCTTCACCGCCCCCGACCACCCCTGGAGTCCCCTGCGGATCCCCGCCGACTGCGTGACGGTGCAGGGCGCCTGCCTGAGCGAGACCCCCTACCCCCTGGGCACCACCCTGTTCTGGGGCCTGGTGGTCCCCTCGGGCATCTTCATCCTGCTGGTCTTCGGCCATGAGGTGTGGCGGCGCATCTGCCCGCTCTCCTTCCTCTCCCAGATCCCCCGCGCCCTGGGGCAGCAGCGCCAGATCGCCCGGGTGAACCCCAAAACCGGCGAGAAGCGCCTGCAGCTAGCCAAGGTGCCGGCCGATTCCTGGCTCGGTAAGCACTACTCCCGGCTGCAGTTCGGCTGGCTGTTCGTCGGCCTCTGCGGCCGCATCCTCTTCTTCAATGCCGATCGCCTGGTGCTGTTCGCCTGGCTGGCCTTCACCATCGCCTGTGCCATCGCCGTGGGCTGGCTCTACGGCGGCAAGAGCTGGTGCCAGTACTTCTGCCCGATGGCGCCGGTGCAGAGCGTCTTCTCCACCCCCACCGGCCTGCTGGGCAGCCCGGCCCACATGGCCAGCACGCCGATCACCCAGTCGATGTGCCGCACCGTCCAGCCCGACGGCAGCGAGCAGAGCGCCTGCGTGGCCTGCCAGCAGCCCTGCATCGACATCGACGCCGAGCGCCTCTACTGGGCCCGGCTGCCCAGCCCCGCCTTCGCCTTCGAGCGTTACGGGTACGTCGGCCTGGTGTTCGGGTACTTCGTTTACTACTACGTCTACGCCGGCACCTGGGACTACTACTTCTCCGGCATCTGGCTGCGCCAGGAGGACCAGCTGGCCCAGCTGCTGCGGCCTGGTTTCTTCCTCTTCGGCCAGCCGATCGATGTGCCCAGGCTGGTGGCGGTGCCCCTGTTCCTGGGGCTGTGCACCTGGCTCGGCACCCTGGCCGGCCGGGCGATCGAGTCGGCCCTGCGCCGCCGGGTGCGCCGCACCGGCGCCGAGCCCGATCGCGAGCGGATCCGGCACCGGGTGTTCGTGGTCGCCACCTTCCTGGTGTTCAACTTCTTCTTCCTGTTCGCCGGCCGCCCGCTGCTGCTGCTCGCCCCCGACTGGGTCCAGTACCTGTTCGAGGTGACCCTGGTGGCCGTCAGCACCCTCTGGCTCTACCGGGCCTGGAACCGCTCCCCCGATCTCTACGGCCGCGAGAACCTGGCCGAGCGCTTCCGCAAGCAGCTCACCCGCATGGATCTGAATGTGGGGCTCTACCTCGACGGCCGCTCCCTTGCCGACCTCGGTACCGAGGAGGTGTACGTGCTGGCCAAGGTGCTGCCGGGCTTCACCGGCCAGAAGCGGCTCGAGGCCTACAAGGGCGTGGTGCGGGAAGCCCTGGAGGAGGGCTTCGTCAACGCCGCCAGCAGCCTGGAGGTGCTCAAGCAGATGCGCCTCTCCCTCGGCATCAGCGACGGCGAGCACCGCCAGCTGCTCGATGAGCTCGGCGTGGAGGATCCCGGTCTGCTCGATCCCGACAGCCGCCGCAGCCTGGAGGACCAGATCCGCCTCAGCGGCTACCGCAAGTCGCTGGAGCGGCTGATGCTGGTCCAGCGTCTCGGCAGCGGCCCGGTCACGCCCGGCCCGGATGGCGCCGCCCTGCAGTCCCTGCGGCGTGAGTACGGCATCTCCTCGCGCGAGGAGGAGCGGGTGCTCGACGACCTCTCGCCGGCCGCCGCGGCGATCCACAAGGTGGAGCGGCTGCTGGAGCGGCTGCCCGCCCTCACCGACGGCTACCGGGCCCTGCACCAGAGCGCCCTGCGCCACCAGTCCGCCGTGCTGGCCCTCCTCGACGACCGGCTGCAGCGGCGCAAGGAGCTGACCCTTCGGGCGATCCTCGACGGCCTGGCCACCCTCCAGGAGGACCCGGCGGTGCCGGCCCTGGTGCAGCGCCTCCAGGCCATCGCCCCCCTGGAGCTGCCGGAACTGCTGCGCCGGGAGGGCTGGGACTCCCGCCTGCCGGCGGCCGTCGCAGGCACCCTCGCCCATCCCGGTGGGGAGGCCCCCTCCTGCTCCCTGGAGATGCCCGTCGAGGAGACCCTCGGTTTCCTGGCCAGCCTGGCCGCCGATGCCAGCCCCACCCTCGCCTCCGCCGCCCTGTTCCTGACGGCCTGCCTCGATGGCGGCCGGGCCCGGTCCATGGCGGCCGAACTGGGCGTGCCCGGGGCCCCGGCCCTGCTGCTCCAGACCGCCCGGGCGGTCGAGGCCCTCGACGGCCCCCCGGCGCTGCACGACTTTCCCGAGCTGGAGAAGCGGGTGTTCCTGGCCACCAGTGATTTCTTCCGCCGCTCCGACGCCGACACCCTCGATGCCCTGGCCACCCAGGCCGATGTGCGCGCTTTCGCCAAGGGCGAGCTGATCACCGAGGCGGGCGATACCTGCCGCGAGCTGCTGCTGCTGATCGAGGGCCGGGCCAGGGTCCTGCACCGTGACGGGGAGCGCACCTGGGTGGAGGATCTCCAGCCCGGTCGGGTGCTCGACGAGCTCCAGGTGCTCACCCACAGCGCCTCGGAGAGCACGATCGTGGCCGAGGCCGACGGCACCCGGCTGCTGGCCGTGCCGGTGGATTCCTTCGATGCGGTGCTGGAGCGGGATCCCGACTTCGCCCGTCGGGTGCTGGAACTGGAGAGCGGCCAGCTGCAGCGGCTGATGCGGGCCGGCGGACCCTCCCCGGTGCGCTAAGGGGCCATGGGGATCGGCACGGGGCTGCTGCTGGCTGGGCTGGTCCTGCCGTTTCCGCCGGCGGCCCTGGCTTCGCCAGCGCCTGGGCCTGAGCTGGCCCCTCCCAGCTGCGAGGCCCGGATCCGGGCGGTGCAGGCGGAGATCCTGGGCCGCAACCTGGCCACCGGCTCCGGGCCGCCGCTCAACGCCTTCCAGCAGCTCAATCCCTACGCCCTCGAGCAGGCCGCCGCCCTCGATCGCGCCCATGCGGCGGGCGCCCCCGCCGGCCCCCTCGACTGCCTGCCGCTGGCGGTGAAGGACAACTTCGCCACGGCCGACCAGCCGATGGCGGCCGGATCCCTGGCCCTGCTGGGCAACCAGCCGGCGGCCGATGCCGAGGCGGTGGCCCGGCTGCGGGCCGCGGGGGCGATCGTGGTGGGCACCACCACCATGGATGAGTTCGCCTTCGGCATCCGCGGGCTGTCGGGGGCGGCGGGGCGGGTCGGCAACGCCTACGACCCCTGGCTCAGCCCCGGGGGCTCCTCCTCCGGTTCCGCCGTGGCCGTGGCGGCCGGCTTCGTGCCCCTGGCCCTCGGCAGCGATAACTGCGGCTCCCTGCGCCTGCCGGCCGTCTACAACGGCGCCGTGACGCTGCGGCCCACCCAGGGGCGCTTCTCGAGCGCCGGTCTGCTGCCGCTGGGTTTTGTCAACGGCACGCCGGGGCTGATCGCCCGTGACACGGCCCTGCTGGCCCGGGGCCTGGCGGTGCTCGATCCCACCTGGCGCTCCGAGCAGGCGGTGGCCCCGCCGGACCTGCGCGGCCGGCGGCTGGCGGTGCTGGCCAAGGC
>NZ_JAYGHZ010000292.1:0-11754 GCF_034931285.1 Synechococcus sp. BA-120 BA3 | reverse complement strand
GGGTGCAGGGGGCTCTCGAAGAAGGCGAAGGCGAGCAGCACCCGGGGCCGGGCCAGGGCCGGGCAGGGGGCCGGTTCGGTGGCCAGGCGGCTGAGGCTGAGGCTGCTGAAGCGCTGGGCCAGCTCGAAGCGCCGCGGACCGCTCAGCTCCAGGCTGTTGCAGAGGCCGGCGGCGGCGATGCTGAGCCCCGGGGCGCCGTCCCAGAGGAAGCGGAAGTCGCCGCTGCTGCCAAGGTGGGTCAGGGCCGCCAGGGGGTCGAGGGCGGCCAGCGGCAGGGCCAGGCTGAGCACTCCCTCCTCCTCCAGGCGCCGGCTGGCGGCGGTGGCTGCCGAGAGCAGCGCGGAGAAGCTGGCAGGGGCCTGCACCAAGGGGCCGCGGGACCGGGGCGGAAGGCTGCTCAAATGTATGGGCCTTTCCCCGCCCAACGCCCGCGGCCCCCATGTCTGAGCCACAGGTCGTCGCAAGCCGTTACGCCGCGGGGGGTGGCGCCGCCTCTGGGGCCTCTTCCCGCGGCCGCCTCTGGCGGGCGGCGGTGAAGTGGCCCATGTACGCCGTGGCGGTGATGCCGGTGCTGCTGGCGGCGGGCTGGCGGCTGGGGCAGGGTCTGGGCCTGCGGCCTGAGCAGCTGCTGCTGTTCCTGCTGGCGGCCGTGCTGCTGCTGGCCTGGGAGAACCTCGCCAACGATGTCTTCGACGCCGACACCGGCGTCGACACCCACGGCAAGCCCCATTCGGTGGTCAACCTCACCGGCCGGCGGGACCGGGTGCTGGCCCTCGCCAACGGCTGCCTGGTGGTGGGGCTGGCCCTGATGGCCCTGGTGGCCCTGCGCAGCAGCCCCGTGGTGCTGCTGCTGGTGCTGCTCTGCTGCGGACTGGGTTACCTCTACCAGGGGCCACCGTTCCGCCTCGGCTACCGGGGCCTGGGGGAACCCCTCTGCTGGCTGGCCTTCGGCCCCTGCGCCACGGCTGCGGCCCTGCTGGCCCTGGCCCCCGCCGGGGCGGGGGCGGGCCACAGCAGCACCACCCCCATCCCCAGAGCCAGGATCAGCAGGGCGGCCAGCACCGGAAAGCTCCAGGCCTCAGGACGATGCACGAGCAAGGATTCGAACAAGCACGGATTCGCTGGGCCCTGCGGATGGCTCACGGCCCGCATTTTGGGGGCGTCAATGAGCGATTCAGGGTTGCATCGATCAACTTCGACACACTCGTTGGCACGGTCTGCGGCGGCCCATGAACGCAGGACGGCAAGACTGTCGCAGCGGCGCAGAAATGCGACGCGAATCCGGTCAGAAAAGGCGTGAAACGTGGCACGCTGATCCGTCCCAAGATCAGGCCCCTGCCTGCGTTCACGCCCCGGCCCTGGTTCCGCACCCCACCCATGACCTTCCCCCTGTTCCGCCACGCCCGTCCGACGCTGCTGGCCTGCCTGGCGGTCGGCATCGCGGCGGCCTGTCCCGGGGCAGGGGCGCAGCCGCAGGCGAGCCCTGATCAGACGGCGGCGCTCAACGCCGTGGCCCGGATGATGGAGGCGCAGCGCACCTACTTCCAGAAGAACGGTGCCTTCCGGGCCACGGTCTCGAACATCCAACAGGATTTCGGCATCACCCTGCCGGCGTCCTTCAACTACGCCGTTCGCACCACGACCGAAGCGGCCTACAGCTATGTGATTCCGGCCCAGTCGCCCAAGACGGGCCAGCTGAATGCCTATGTGGGGGCGGCCTTCCTAACGCCCACCCAGAATCCCCGGATCACCACCATCATCTGCATGAACATCCAGCCGGGCCAGATCCGTCCCGCGGACCCCCAGCTCGTGCTCGGCAGCCTGGTGGCCAATCCCACCGGCCGGATCGTGCAGTGCGGCGATGCTTCGGTGGAGGTCACGGCCTCGATCGTCAACGAATGACGGCCACGGCCCCGCTCACGCTTCTGGAGTCACGGGCGGTGGAGGTCAACGACCCCGCCGCCCTGCTCGATCGGGTGGCGCGGGACTTCCCCCTCAACGCCTTTCTGGAGAGTCAACGCAGCGGCGGCTTCTTCCACCGCAGCGGCATCCTCCACGTGGGGCAGATCGCGGTGTCCTGCAGCCGCCACTACCCCCTGGAGATCGGTTTCGACGATTCCCCGGTCGCCACCCTCACCCTGCCGCTGTCCGGCGTTGGCGAGGTGACCAGCGACGGCCAGCGGCTGAAGCTCGAGGCCGGCCCGATGGCGGCCTACCTGCCCGGCGCCGCCTTCACAGCCAGCACCGGCACCTTCGAGGAGGTGATGGTCTGCCTCGATCGCCGCCGGCTGGCCGAAACGGCCGCCGCCATGGGCGGCTTCTGCGAGGGCACCGGTGGCAGGGCGCCGGCCTTCGAGCGCACCCTGCGGGTGGACGGCAGCGCTTCACCTGAACAGGCCGACCTGCTGAACCATCTCCACCTGGCTCTGCAAATGCTGGAGGCTCCGCTGCTGCGGTCGGTGGGTGGAATCAGGACCTGCCAGCTGGAAGATCTGCTGTTCCGGCTGGTGGCCGCCATCGTCTGCCCGGGGGCGCTGAAGGGGAACGATCGCAGCGTCCCCGACCACCGCTGGAATCGCCCCTTCGACGACCTGCTGGAGTGGATCCAGGCCCATCTGCACACCCCGATCACCCCCACGGAGCTCAGTCGGCGCAGCGCCTACTCCCAGCGGAACCTGCAGTACCTGTTCCAGCGGCGGTTCGGCTGCAGCCCCATGCAGTGGGTGAAGCGCCAGCGGCTGAGCGCGGTGCGCGCCGATCTGCTGCGGGCCCAGCCCGACGAGACCGTGGCCGCCATTGCCCGCCGCCACGGCTTCGTCCAGCTGTCAGCCTTCGCCGCCAGCTTTCGGGAGCGCTACGGCATCACCCCCTCGCTGCTGCTGCGCCGTTCGCGCCTGGACGGCGGTTAAGGCGGGCACCCCACCGGTGGTGGAGCGCTTCGCTACCGACAGGTCTCCCCCCGCAGACTTAGAGCAAAGACCGCTCCTTCCCCTGCGCACGCCGATGTCCAGCTCCTTCACCCAGGCGGTCGAGGCCCTCACCGCCCAGGCCCAGAGCCTGATCGCCGCCACCACCAGCGAAGTCGACGCCCTGCGGGAGGAACTGGAGCAGGAGCGCCGCTTCCGCCGCCACCTGGAGTCCGCCGCCGCCACCCGGGCCCATGAGGTGGCGGCCGAGCGGGAGGAAGCCCGGCTGGAACGGCAACGGCTCGCGGCCGAGCTGGCCGAGGCCCTGGAGGGCCGGCGCCAGGCCGAGGCGGAGGTGGAGCGCTTCCACGAGGCCATCCGGCAGCAGCTGGCCATCGCCGAGCAGG
The DNA here is from genome assembly GCF_034931285.1 of Synechococcus sp. BA-120 BA3. Classification (NCBI taxonomy): domain Bacteria; kingdom Bacillati; phylum Cyanobacteriota; class Cyanophyceae; order Synechococcales; family Synechococcaceae; genus Synechococcus; species Synechococcus sp. BA-120 BA3. Next base: position 8,441 of record NZ_JAYGHZ010000292.1, on the reverse strand, counting down.
AGCAGGCGGCCCTGGAGGAGGCCGAACGGGAGCGGGACCGCCGGCGCGAAGAGGCGTGGGAGCTTCGCCTTCAGGAGGCCGTTGAGGCCGCTGCTGCCAGGGAGACCGAGCGCCAGGAAGCCGCGGAGCGCGAGCGCCGGGCCCTCCTGCAGGACCTGGAGCAGGAACAGCGGGCGCGGCAGAGGCTGGAGCGGCGCCTCTCGGGGGTGCGTCAGGCCGTGATCGACCTGCTCGACCCCCAGGACGGCGGGGAGGATGGCCTCGACACGGGCATGGAGCGGAACGAGGCCGTCCTGGAGCCCTGGGGAGAGTACGCCGATGGAACCGGTCGTCTGGGCCTGCGCAAGATCCTGGTTCCCCGCACTGCCGGCCAGAGCTCCCACGCCGCCCTCACCTGACGGCGAGCCGCTTCCCCGCTGGGCTGGCGAGTCTTCTGCCGGACGGGAGCACGGATCAGCGTCAAGCTGGTCGCAACCCCCTGTCCCCATGCCCATCCAGCCCATCCTGTCAACACGCCGATGGCCACGGGTCGGCCTCGGCGTTCGCTCCCGGGGCCGCCTGGTGGTTCTGGCAGCCCTCACGATCCTGCTGGTGGTGGCTCCGCTCCATGGCGCCAGGGCCCAGGCCAGGCCGGAGATTCCGGCGACAGTGGAGCTGGATGGCCACCGGCTGTTCGAGGTCACCGCCTCGAAGGACTACTCGGCCAGGCAGCGGGTGGAGCGGGCCAACCGGCTGCTGCAGGACGTGGTGGCGTCGACGCAGCCGGGAAAGATCGGCGTCCGGGAGCTGAACAACCTGCCCGTGATCACCCTCGATGGCGAGGTGATCCTCACGGTCACCCGCCGGGACACTCCCGAGAGCATGGCCGTCGGGCAACAGGCCGAACTGTGGCGCCGGACCATCGCGTCGGCCATCGCCCGGGGACGGGCCCAGCGTCAGCCCGCCTACGTGGCCCGGATGATTCCCGTGTCTGTCGGAATCCTGGGGCTGGCGTTTCTTTTGCAGCGGCTGCTGCGACTGCTGTGGCACCGGTTCCTGCCTTCGGCCTTCACCCAGCCGCTGGCCAGCGAGTCCGGCACCGTCAGGCCGCTGCGGGGCATGGACTGGCTCCTGCATGGGGTGCTGGTGGTGCTGCAGTTCGGGCTCTGGGTGGCGGCGGTCCGGGTGATCGCCGGCTTTTTTCCCGCCACCCGGTTGCTGATCGGCCGCCTGTTCGACGCGGTCACCGAAAGCCTGGGATCCCCTTTCCTGCCCCTGGGGGGACGCAGCTATTCGGTGCTGGACGCCGTCATCCTGGTGGCGCTCTTCCTGGTGCTGGTGCGCGGAGTGGCGTTCCTGACGGGGCTGCTGCGCACCCGGGTGCTCCAGCGCACGGGCATCGAGCCGGGTTCCCAGGAAGCGATCGCCTTCATCCTTCAGTACGGCCTGCTGTTCCTCGGCACCCTCGTGCTGCTGCAGCTGTGGGGCCTCAATCTCACCTCCCTCGCCCTGTTCGCCAGCGTCCTGGGGGTGGGGGTGGGCCTCGGCCTGCAGGGTATCGCCAAGAACCTGATCAGCGGCCTGATCATCATGTTCGAGCGGCCCATTCAGGTGAACGATTTCGTCGAAGTGGGCGACCTGCAGGGCACCGTGACCCGCGTCAATCTGCGCAGCACCGAGGTGGTCACCCTCGACCGCATTTCGATCATCGTCCCCAATGCGGAGTTTCTCGAATCCCGTGTTGTCAACTGGAGTCACGGCAGCCCGATCTCGCGCCTGAGGATTCCTGTGGGCGTGGCCTACGGCTCCGATTGCCAGCTGGTGCGCAAGGCCCTGCTGGAGGCCTGCGAGGGCTTCCCCGACATCCTCGCGGCACCGCCTCCATGGGTGTTCTTGAACGGCTTTGGAGACAGTTCCATGGACTTTCTGCTGCTGGTCTGGATCAGCCAGCCCCGGCGTCAGTACGAGATCCGCAGTGAACTCAACTTCCGTATCGAAGCGATGCTGCGCCGTCACGACCTGACGATCCCTTTCCCGCAGCGGGATCTGCACCTGCGCAACGAGCGGATCGAGGTGGCCCTTCCCGCCGAGATCACCGACGCCCTGATCGCGCGCCTGTCCCCACCACCACAGGACGAGGACGCCTGAGGCGCGTCGGTGCGCCGACCACATGTGCAAAGGTGTCAGGAGCCGACCAAGAACCCATGACGAGCCTCGGCGTCACGTTCCTCACGGCCACGACCCAGTTCCTGGCGGGATCGGCCGCCGTCTGGCTGGCCACGTCGCTGCTGGGGCGCATCCTGTCGCGGATCACCCGCCGCACCGCCAGCAGCACCGACGACACCCTGCTGCGGCTGGTGCTCGGCACCGTCGCCCCCCTCGGCTATCTGGCCATGTTCTTCTGGGGCTGGCAGACCGTCGTCAGGGGCTGGGACGGCCTGTCGTTCGAGCAGGGACCGCACCGATTCGTGAGCGCTGCCGTTTTTCTGGTGGCGGTCCTGCTGGTGGTGCGGCTCGTCAACAGAACGCTTCTGCTGCTGCTCAACCGGACGATGCATCGGCTGGGCCGCCATGAACAGCTGTCCACCCTCGATGGGCTGGCCCCGATGATCCGCACGATCATCTGGATCATCGGCGCCCTGGTGTTTCTCCAAAACCAGGGGGTGGAACTGGGTGCCGTCTATGCCTCCCTGGCCGGCGCCGGCATCGGCCTCGGCCTGGCCCTGCGGGGTCCGTTCACCAACTTCATCAACTACATCACGATCCTGCTGGACGAGCCCTTCCGCATCGGGGACTTCATCGTGTTCGGCGACGTGCTCGGGCCGGTGGAACGGGTGGGGCTGCGCTCCTCGATCATCCGCAGCCTGAGCGGTGAGCGGATCGTGATCAGCAACGAGGAGCTGCTGGTTCAGACCATCCGCAACTTCGGAGACCTGCCGCGGCGGCGGGTGGCCCACACCATCGGCGTGGTCTACCAGACGCCGGTGGAGCAGGTGGCCGCCATCCCCGAGCTCGTGGCCGGGGTCATCGCCGAGCACCCTCCCGCCGAATTCGACCGCTGCCACTTCACCGGCTTCGCCGACAGCGCCCTGGAGTTCGAGTTCGTGTTCTTCGTCCCCGATGGCGACATGGAGCTGTATCTCGACCTGCAGCAGAAGATCAACCTCGGCATCCTGCAGCGTTTCGAGGAGCAGGCCATCGCCTTCGCCTATCCCACCCAGACCCTCTACCTGGAGCGCGCCAGCGCCCAGGCTGCCTGAATTCGGCCGCAGGCCGGAGGCCCTCAGGCCTGCCAGCGCCGGAGGCCGGCCAAGGCCGCGATCCCCAGCAGCGGTGCCTCCCCCCAGCGGTCGTAGGGGGTGAGGACCGAGCGCTGCCGCACCGGGAGAACGGCAGCGCTCGAACCTCCCGGCGGCAACTGCCGCACCAGCCGTCCGCGGGCATCCACCACCAGGCTGGGGCCCGTATTCGCCGCACTGATCAGCCAGCGGCCGGTCTCGATCGCCCGCAGCTGGGCCAGCGCCCGGAACTGCCCCTGCAGCTGCAACGGGTAGGGATCCAGATTGGCCGTCGCCAGCAGCCAGCTGGCCCCCTCCCGACTGGCGGCGGCCAGGGCGACGCCATCGGAGATCTCGTAGCAGATGGCCACCCCCACCGGCCCGCCCGGCCGCTCCAGCAGCCGGGAGGCCGCACCGGGCTCGATCCCCCCGACCGCCGACAGTCCGCTCCAGCGCCACAGCCCGGCCAGCGGCACCCACTCCCCGAGCGGCACCACCCGGTGCTTGTCGATCCAGCTGCTGGGCCTCTGCTCATCCGGGGCGAACCGCAGGACGCTGCTGCGCTGCTCGAGGCCCTCGACGCGGAAGCCACCACTGAGCACCTCCACGGTCGCCGGCTGGGGCAGGGGCTGGCCGAGGGCCAGCGCCCCCTCAGGCAGCAGCAGCCCCGTGATCGCCGCCGGCGTATCAACGGCGAGCCGGGCCTGTTCCTGGGCAGCGGCCAGCTGGCGCAGCAGCCGCTGCCGTTGTTCGGGCAGGAACTTCTGGCGGGTGGGTATGGCCGGCTGCAGCACCAGCCAGCGCTCCATCGACCCGTCCGCGCCGGGGCCGTCGGCCAGCCGTGCCATCCCGAACAGATGGGCGGCCAGCACCAGGGCCAGGGTGACCCCGAGGGCGCGCCCTCGTCGGGCGGATGCCGTGAGGCTGCGCCACAGCCCCCAACCGATCAGGAGCTGCACCGCGGCCAGCATCCCCGCCCCCCCGATCGTGGCCAGACCGGCCAGGGCCCGGTCACCGGGCAGAGCGGAAACACCCAGCCCCATCCAGAACAGGGGGCCCCGCGACAGCGTCACCTCGGCGATCCCCCACAACGCCGCCATGAGCACGGCGGTACTGGGGCGATGGCCATCCAGGCGCCACACCAGCCAGCCCCACGTCCCCACCAGGGCTCCGCCCGCCAGGCCACAGGCCAGCCACAGGGCCAGACAGATCGGCAGGCTCAGGGGACCCGGCACTCCTATCCAGTCGAGGGGATGGAGCCAGAGCAGCCAGCGGTGGCTCACCAGCACCGCGGTCAGGCCCCACCAGCCACCGGACCTGGCGGCGCCCCATCCTGACCCGGCCGTCGGCGCCACCAGCCCCCAGAGCACGGCCACGGTGGGCCAGAGCAGCCAGGGCCAGCCCAGCGGCGGCAGGGCCACCCCCGCCAGCAGTCCAGCGGCGGCGGCGGCCACCCAGCCGGCACGCCGGTCATTGCCCATGGCCGGCGGGCGCGGGAGGCGCCAAGGTCGGGGAAGAGTGACGCCGTTTCCCCAAGGAAGCCTCTTTCATGGACCAGGGCAATCTGCTGCAGATGCTGCTGCTTCGCGGCCTCGGCACCACCTCGCTGGTGGCCGACCGGCTCAAGTACGTCAGCCAGGAATGGGTGAGCAGCGGCCGCCTCGACCCCAGCCACGCCTCCGCCCTGGTGGAGGACGTCATGCGCGCCCTGCGGGGCGAGAGGCCGGAGGTGGAGCAGCAGGCCGAGCGCCAGCTGGAGCGCAACCGCGACCAGCTCCTGCAGGACCTGGGCCTGGCCCGGCAGCGGGAACTGGACGAGCTGCGCGGCCGCATCGATCGGCTCGAGCAGACCCTGCGCCAGCGCCAGAACGGCGGCGAAGGGAACGACTGATCGCACTGGCAGAATCCCCCCATCCGGGTCCTTCCGCATGCGCGACATCCTGATCAGCTCGATGGTCTGCGTGGCCTGTCTGATGCTGGCCTTCGTCAGCCAGCTGGTGGCACCCTCCCAGGTGGAGGCCGCCGCACCGGCCCCGGCCGAGGCCGGCGTCCAGCAGGCCCTGGCCCGTTCCGGCCCCGCCACCGCGCCCCAGGCCAACCCCGACGCCGCACCGCCGGCGAGGACAGCCGTGGCGGCCCCGCTCGAACTCGACCCCGACGTCCCCAACCCCACCCTGTTCACCATGGCCCCCGATTCCTCCAGCGCCGACCTGGCCTCCAGCGGGGCCGCGGCCCTGGGCGGGGAGCTGGTCTCCCCCACCGAGCGCACCACCCCCAGCGGCCTGCGCATCACCGACCTGGCCGTGGGCGAGGGCGACGAGGCCAGGAGCGGCCAGACCGTGGTGGTCAACTACCGCGGCACCCTCACCAACGGCAAGGAGTTCGACAGCAGCTACGGCCGCGGCCCGTTCAGCTTCCCCCTCGGCGCCGGCCGGGTGATCCGGGGCTGGGACGAGGGCGTGGCGGGCATGAAGGTGGGCGGCAAGCGCAAGCTGGTCATCCCCCCCGATCTGGCCTACGGCGAGCGTGGCGCCGGCGGGGTCATCCCCCCCAACGCCACCCTGGTGTTCGAGGTGGAGCTGCTGGAGATCAAGGGCTGAGGCCCGACCCCGGGCAGCCGGGATTCGGGTGACGATCGTTACAATGCCGCGTAACCCCAACCGTCTCCCATGGCTCACCAGCTGCCCGAACTGCCCTACGGCCTCGACGCGCTCGAGCCCCACATCTCCCGGCAGACCCTGGAGTTCCACCACGGCAAGCACCACGCCGCCTACGTCACCAACCTCAACAAGCTGGTCGAAGGGACGGACCTCGAGGGCAAGAGCCTCGAAGAAGTGATCCTGGCGGTGGCCGGCGACGCCTCAAAGGCCGGCGTGTTCAACAACGCCGCCCAGGTCTGGAACCACAGCTTCTACTGGCAGTGCATCAAGCCCGGTGGCGGCGGCGCCCCCACCGGTGCCCTGGCCGAGAAGATCGCCGCCGACTTCGGCAGCTTCGAGGCCTTCAGCGAGCAGTTCAAGACCGCTGGTGCCACCCAGTTCGGCAGCGGCTGGGCCTGGCTGGTGCTTGATGGCGGCACCCTGAAGATCACCAAGACGGCCAACGCCGACCTGCCCCTGGCCCATGGTCAGAAGGCCCTGCTCACCATGGATGTGTGGGAGCACGCCTACTACCTGGACTACCAGAACCGCCGTCCCGACTACATGACCACCTACCTCGACAAGCTGGTCAACTGGGACTTCGTGGCGGCGAACCTGGCCTCCGCCTGAGCTCCGCTTCGGCTCCAGGCACCAGCCCCCGGGGATTCCCGGGGTTTTTTTTTCAGGCTGGCCTGGCCCCTGGCAGCACCGCCTCCGGCGCGATCCACATGGCATCGCCGTAGGAGAAGAAGCGGTACTGGCGCTCGATCGCCTCGGCGTAGAGGGCCAGCAGGCGCTCGCGGCCGATCAGGGCACTCACCAGCAGCAGCAGCGAGCTCTTCGGCAGGTGGAAGTTGGTGAGCAGGCCCTGCACCACGGCGAAGCGGTAGCCGGGCTGGATCACCAGGTTCACCGGGCCGGCGTGGGGGCGGAGCTCGCCGCCGTGCAGCTGGGCCACGGCCTCCAGGCTGCGCACCGAGGTGGTGCCGATGGCGATCACCCGGCCGCCGGCCGCCCGGCAGGCCGCCACCGCCTGCACCAGCGCCGGGCTCACCTCCACCCATTCGCTGTGGAGCTCCAGAGCGCGCAGGTCTTCCGTTTCGATCGGCCGGAACGTGCCCAGGCCCACATGCAGGGTGGTGGTGGCCACCCCGACACCCCGCTGCCTGATCGCCGAGAGCAGCTCGTCGCTGAGGTGCAGGCCGGCGGTGGGGGCGGCCACGGCGCCGGGACGGGCTGCGTAGCGGGTCTGGTAGCGCTCGTTGTCGCTGGCGTCGTGTTCGTGGATGTAGGGCGGCAGGGGGATGGCGCCGTACTGCACCAGCAGGGGCTCGAGGGCGGCCGCATCGGCGCAGTCCGGCGGGAACTGCACGATGCGGCCGCCGGTGGCGGGATCACTGCCCACCACCGCCACCGTCAGGGGCGGCTGGCCGCCAGCCACCACTTCCAGGCGGTCACCGGGCCGCAGCTTCTTGGCGGGCCTCGCCAGGCACAGCCACTGGCCCGCCCCGTCCGGCCAGGGCTCGAGCACCAACAGCTCCACCGCACCGCCGCCGGGCCGCCGCGCCTCCAGCCGGGCCCGCAGCACCCGGGTGTCGTTCACCACCAGCAGGTCGCCCGGCCTGAGTTCCTGCTGCAGATCCCAGGCGCTGAGGTGGCGAGCATGGGGGGCAGGCCCGGCCCCCGCCGGGTCCACCACCAGCAGCCGGGCGGCGTGCCGGGGCTCCACCGGCCGCTGGGCAATCCGCTCCTGCGGCAGGACGAAGTCGTAGCTGGACAGACGCAGGTCGGCGGGATCCGGCACGGCGGGGGTGACCACGCGGAGAGGAGACGCCTCAGAGGGCCAGGCTTTCGGGCCGGTTCTCGATCAGGTCGGCGAGATCCTTGAGGAAGGCGGCGGCGTGGGTGCCGTAGATGACGCGGTGATCGGCGGTGAGGTTCACCTGCATCTGGCGCCGCACGGCGATCGAGCCGTCCTTGAGCGCCGCCACCACGGGCCGGGAGGCGGCCACCGCCAGGATCGCTCCGGTGCCCGGGGGCAGGATCGCATCGAAGCGATCGACGCCGAACATGCCCAGGTTGGAGAGGGTGAAGGTGCCGGTGGTGTACTCCTCCGGCTTGAGCTGCTTGGAGCGGGAGCGGGCCACCAGATCGGCCCAGTTGCGGGAGAGGGAATAGAGATCGGTGCGATCGGCGGCAGCCAGCACCGGGGTGATCAGGCCGCCGTCATCCATGGCGACGGCCACGGCCACGTTGACGGCGGAGGGGTAGGCCATGCCGCCGTCGCTGGCGGAGGCGTTGACCTGGGGATGGCGGGCCAGGGTGACGCCCACGGCCTTGGCCAGCAGGGCCGTCATCGTGACGCCCTTGGCCTTCACCTGCTTGTAGAAGGCGTCGAGCCGGTCGGTGGTGATCGTGTAGCCGACGTGGAAGCAGGGGACCGCCAGGCTGGCGTTCATGTTGCGAACGACGGCCTGCTGCAGGGTGTTGAAGGCCACCGTCTCGCCGGCGCGGCCGAAGGCCTGGCCGGCGGGGGCGGCGGGGG
>NZ_JAYGHZ010000291.1:0-11785 GCF_034931285.1 Synechococcus sp. BA-120 BA3 | reverse complement strand
GGTTCGATTTCATCATCTTGGAAAACAGCGTGTCGGGGCCGAAGATGCGCAGCAGGTCATCCTCTAGGCAGAGGTAGAAGCGCGACAGGCCGGGGTCACCCTGACGGCCCGACCGGCCACGGAGCTGCAGCGCAGCACCGGTGTCCCGGGCCTGGCCATCGTGGTGGTGCATGCCGACCGGGTGGTGTTCCTCAGGGGCTACGGCGTGCGGCGGGTGGGCGAACCCGGCGCCGTGGATGCCGACACCGTCTTCCAGCTGGCGTCGCTCTCGAAACCGATCGCCGCCACGGTGGTGGCCGGCCTGGTGGGCGACGGGCGCGTGGGCTGGGATGACCCGGTGCTGCGCACCCTGCCGGAAGCCCGCATCGGTCCGCCGGCCATCGCCCCCTCGGTGACCATCCGCGACCTGCTGTCCCACCGCAGCGGCCTGCCCGACCACGCCGGCGATCACCTCGAGGACCTGGGCTTCGATCGGGCCACGATCCTGGAGCGGCTGCGGCTGCTGCCCACCGGCAACCGCTTCCGCGCCGACTACGCCTACACCAACTTCGGCTTCACCGCCGGTGCCGTGGCCGCCGCCAACGCCGTTGGCCGGCCCTGGGAGCAGCTCTCCAGCGAACGGCTCTACGGGCCCCTGGGCATGGCCCGCACCAGCTCCCGCCACGCCGACTTCGCGGGCGCCGCCAACCGTGCCTCCCTGCACGTGCCGGAGGGGGGGCGTTGGGTGGCCCGCTACCAGCGGGATGCCGATGCCCAGGCCCCGGCCGGTGGGGTGAGTTCCAGCGTGCGGGATCTGGGACAGTGGCTGCGGCTGCAGCTGGCCGGCGGCCGCTTTGATGGCCGTGCGGTGGTGGATGGCGCCGCCCTCGCTGAAACCCACCGGCCCCAGAGCATCAGCCAGGAGCCCCGCGATCCGGCCCTTGAGCGTGCCGGCTTCTACGGGCTGGGCTGGAACGTGAGCTATACCGACCGGGGCACGGTGCAGCTGGGCCATTCGGGCGCCTTCGATCTCGGCGCCGCCACGGCCGTCTACCTGCTGCCGGCGGAATCCCTCGGCATCATCGTGCTCTCCAACAGCCAGCCGCTGGGGGTGCCGGAGGCCCTCAGCCTCAGCTTTCTCGACCTGGCCACCACCGGAGCGGTCAAGCGCGATTACCTCGCCGCCCTGCGCCCCCTGTTCCGGGGCATGGAGCAGCAGGACTACCCCACGGTGGTCACCCCGGCCCGGCCCCTGCCGGCCCGCCCCGCCGCCGCCTACACAGGCAGCTACGCCAACGCCTACGTGGGCGCGATCGCGGTGGCGCGCCGCGGCGATGGCCTCGAGCTGCAGCTGGGGCCCCGCCTCACCCCCTTCCCCCTCACCCCGGTGAGCGGCGACACCTTCCGCTACCAGCCCGCCGGCGAGAACGCCTACGGCCCCAGCGCCGTCAGCTTCACGGTGGGTGCCGACGGGCGGGCCACGGCGGTGCGGATCGACAACCTCAACCTCAACGGCCAGGGGGTGCTCCAGCGGCGCTGATCGGGGCAGCGAACGTTCCTTCTGAACCTGACCCGGTGCCGTGGCGCTGCGAGAGTGGGGCCGGCCAGCGCAGCCTGCATGAACCTCACCCCCCAGGAGAAAGACAAGCTGTTGATCGTCACCGCCGCCCTGCTGGCGGAGCGGCGACTCGGCCGGGGCCTGAAGCTCAACCATCCCGAGGCGGTGGCCTGGCTCAGCTTCCAGGTGATCGAAGGGGCCCGCGACGGCCGCAGCGTGGCGGAGCTGATGCGGGAGGGCACCACCTGGCTGAGCCGGGATCAGGTGATGGAGGGGGTGCCCGAGCTGATCCCGGAAGTGCAGATCGAGGCGATGTTCCCCGATGGCACCAAGCTCGTCACCCTCCACGAACCGATCCGCTGACCCCCACCCCGCCATGGCCCCCCTGATCCCCGGCGAACTGATCCCCGAGCCCGGCACGATCGATCTCAACGTCGGCCGCCCGGTCACCACCCTGTCGGTGGCCAACCGGGGCGATCGGCCCGTGCAGGTGGGCTCCCACTTCCACTTCCACGAGGCCAACGGCGCCCTCGAGTTCGACCGCGAGGCGGCCCGCGGCCTGCGGCTCGACATCCCCGCCGGCACCGCCATCCGCTTCGAGCCCGGCGACCAGCGGGACGTGCATCTGGTGCCCTACGTCGGCGACCGCCGCGTGTTCGGCTTCAACGGTCTGGTCAACGGCCCCCTCGACTGACACTCCCATGCCCTATCGCATCGACCGCCGCGCCTACGCCGAGACCTACGGCCCCACCACCGGGGACCGCCTGCGGCTGGCCGACACCGAACTGATCCTGGAGGTGGAGAGCGACTGCACCACCTACGGCGATGAGGTGAAGTTCGGCGGCGGCAAGGTGATCCGCGACGGCATGGGCCAGGCCCAGACTCCCCGCTCCGAAGGGGCCGTCGACACGGTGATCACCAATGCCCTGATCCTCGACTGGTGGGGCATCGTCAAGGCCGACATCGGCCTGAAGGACGGCCGCATCTGCGCCATCGGCAAGGCGGGCAACCCCGACATCACCGATGGGGTGACGATCGTGGTCGGGCCCGGCACCGAGGCCATCGCCGGGGAGGGGCACATCGTCACCGCCGGGGCGATCGACACCCACATCCACTTCATCTGCCCCCAGCAGATCGAAACCGCCCTCGCCTCCGGGGTCACCACCCTGCTGGGGGGCGGCACCGGTCCGGCCACCGGCACCAACGCCACCACCTGCACCCCCGGCGCCTTCCACCTGGCCCGCATGCTCCAGGCGGCCGAGGGGCTGCCGATCAACATCGGCTTCTACGGCAAGGGCAACGCCAGCACCCCGGCGGCGATCGAGGAGCAGATCCGCGCCGGGGCCTGCGGCCTCAAGCTGCACGAGGATTGGGGCACCACCCCGGCCGCGATCGACTGCTGCCTGACGGTGGCCGACAAGTACGACGTGCAGGTCTGCATCCACTCCGACACCCTCAACGAGGCCGGCTTCGTGGAGGACACGATCCGGGCCATCGGCGGCCGCACGATCCACACCTTCCACACCGAGGGGGCCGGCGGCGGCCACGCCCCCGACATCATCCGGATCTGCGGCGAGCCCAACGTGCTGCCCAGCTCCACCAACCCCACCAAGCCCTACACCGTCAACACCCTCGAGGAGCACCTCGACATGCTGATGGTGTGTCACCACCTCGATCCCCGCATCCCGGAGGACGTGGCTTTCGCCGAATCGCGCATCCGCCGCGAGACGATCGCCGCCGAGGACATCCTTCATGACCTGGGCGCCTTCAGCATCATCGCCAGCGATTCCCAGGCCATGGGCCGCGTCGGCGAGGTGATCACCCGCACCTTCCAGACGGCCCACAAGATGAAGGTGCAGCGTGGGTTCCTCCCCGAGGACGCCGCCGGTCCCCGCGGCGGCCGCAACGACAACACCCGCCTGAAGCGCTACATCGCCAAGCTCACGATCAATCCCGCCATCGCCCACGGCCTCGACAGCCAGATCGGCTCGGTGGAGGTGGGCAAGCTGGCCGATCTGGTGCTGTGGAAGCCGGGCTTCTTCGGGGTCAAGCCGGAGCTGGTGATCAAGGGCGGCTCGATCGTCTGGGCCCAGATGGGCGATGCCAACGCCTCAATCCCCACGCCGGGCCCTGTCCGCGGCCGGCCGATGTTCGCCGCCTACGGCGGATCGGTGGCGGCCAGCTGCCTCAACTTCGTCAGCCAGGCCTGCCTCGAGGACGACCTGCCCAGCCGTCTTGGGCTGAAGCGGCCCTGCGTGCCGGTGGTGCAGACCCGGGGCATCGGCAAGGCCCAGATGCGCAACAACACGGCTCTGCCCAAGGTGGAGGTGGACCCCCAGACCTACGAGGTCTTCGCCGACGGCGAACTGCTCACCTGCGAACCGGCGGAGGTGCTGCCGATGGCCCAGCGCTACTTCCTGCTCTAGGGCGCCCCGCGGCGGTTCAGGCGACCCCGCAGACGCCGGCTCCAGCCGAACGCGGCCAGCGCCCCGGCCAGGGGCAGCGGACCGGGAACGTCCGTGGCTGGCTCGGAGGGGAGGGCCCGCACCACGAGCTGGCTGAGCAGCGCCTCGGTGCTGCTGGAATCACGGTCGCCGCCGACGCCGGAGATGGCGATGATCCGGTTGGCCCTGACCACGAAGGGGTTGGCGAAGGCGTAGCTGGTGCCGACCTGCTTGTCGAACAGGGTTTCGGTGGAGACCACCGGACTGGTGGGCTCACCCCAGGTGAGCAGGGGGTTGCCCAGGCCCACCCGCAGGCTGCCGTAGCGGTAGCTGATCAGCTCCACCGCCTGATCGAAGACCAGCTCGATGGCGCTCTGGTTGGCCGCCCCCGTGCCGTTGCCGGGGGTTTCCAATCCGCAGTTGGTCAGGCCGATGTCGTTCAGGCCCGCCCCTCCGGCCTTGTAGAGGCAGAGCCCCTCATCCGTGGCACTGACGGGCTTGGCGGTGTCGTCAGGGAGCAGGGCGTTCTGGAACACCAGCCGGAGCATGCGGCCGTCGGCTTGGGCGCTGAAGGTTTTGGTGGCCGAGGCCTGGGGATCGGCGGGGGTGGCGCGGGCGCTGCCGAGGTCGAAGGTGAACGTGGTGCCCATGGCCTGCCCCGGCGAACCACTCAGGACAAGTCCTGCTCCGAGGAGGGTTCCCAGAAGCGGGCGAGCCAGCGGCAGGGCGGACATGGCGGCGCTGCTCGGTGCAGGTCCTTGATTATGACGCAATTTAAAGCGTTGGCACCCCTGCGCCACCCATCCGCTCCTCCTCAAGCGCCCATTCCTCCAGGTTGGGATCCCGGCGCGTGGCCCGGCGCTCCACCGACAGGACGGGCACCTCCTGGAGGGGGGTGGCGAAGGCCACACCGAAGCCGAGGGCGAAGTGGGCCCGGGTGAACCAGCGCAGCTGGGCCCGCAGGCGCAACTGGCCGAAGCCGGGATGGGAGCGCACATCCAGCAGCAGCCACTGCCCCGCCTCCAGCGCCTGGTCCTCGTTGGCGATCAGGCACATCCCACCCTTGCCCACGTCGGCGATGTCGGCGAGGAACCAGCGACCGCAGGGCTGACCATCGCCATCGAGACGCCGGACGGCGATGGTGCGGCAGCTCTCGATCGAATGACGGGCGAAGGCCCGCTTCTCCCGACGGGTTGCCGTCCTTTCCCTGTCGTGCAGCAGGGCGCCTGTGGCGCGAGGCGCCGTCGATGCCTGGGATCCGCTCTGGCTCATCAGCATGCCCCACTCCCTGCCTGTGTGTTCATCCTGAACCCAGCGTGTCCCGCAGGGGCCGATGCTTATGAAAACGCTATTCCTATGAAGCGCTAGTCCGGCCTCGCCCCGGGTTTCGTAGCAACGGCAACGGGTGGCCACCCCGGCGGCACTGCAGGATCCAACCGCGCGGACGGGTGTGGAATGTTCAGTCAGTACAAACCGAACCAGGGGTACGACGAGTACTTCACCTCCACCGACCAGCCCCGGGCGACCCTGACGCCCCTGCTCTCGTCCCTCGGTCAGATGGGTCTCGACCAGCTGAACCGCAACCACGCGGCCGCCGGCATGCTGCTCAAGCGGCTCGGCGCCACCTTCCGGCTCAACGATTCCGACAGCAAGGGCGTGGAGCGAATCCTCCCCTTCGATCCCCTGCCCCGCCTGATCGGGGCCCGCGACTGGGAGCGGCTGGAGCGGGGCCTGTTTCAGCGCCTTGAGGCGATCGACCGCTTCCTGGCCGATGTCTACGGCGACCAGAAGATCCTCGCCGACGGGGTGGTGCCCAGGGCCGACGTCGAAAGCTCCCAGGGCTGGCGGCCCCAGATGCAGGGCTTCAAGCCGCCCCTCGGCCGCTGGTGCCACATCTCCGGCCTCGATCTGGTGCGCGACGGCGACGGCACCTGGCGGGTGCTGGAGGACAACCTGCGCTGCCCCTCCGGGGTGGCCTACTTCCTCGAGAACCGGCGCGTCATGAAGCGCATGTTCCCGAGCCTGTTCGCCGGCCGCACCGTGCAGCCCATCGACGACTACCCCTCCCATCTCCTGCAGACCTTGCGGGAGCTGGCCCCCTGGACGGACACCCCCAAGGTGGTGCTGCTCACTCCGGGAGTGTTCAACAGCGCCTACTTCGAGCACAGCTACCTCGCCCAGCAGATGGGCATCCAGATGGTGGAGGGTCGCGACCTGGTCTGCGAGGGGGATCGGGTCTGGATGCGCAGCACCGCCGGCCTCGAGGCGGTCGACGTGATCTACCGCCGCATCGATGACGACTTCCTCGACCCGGCCGTGTTCCGCAGCGATTCGCTCCTCGGCGTCCGGGGGCTGATGGGTGCCTATGCCGCCGGTCGGGTGGCGATCGCCAACGCCCCCGGCACCGGCGTGGCCGATGACAAGCTCATCTATGCCTACGTGGGCGAGATGATCCGCTACTACCTGGGCGAGGAGCCCATCATTGAGAACGTCCCCACCTACATCTGCTCCCGCCCCGACGATCAGGCCTACGTGCTGGCGCACCTCGGGGAGCTGGTGGTGAAGGCGGTGGCGGAGGCCGGTGGCTACGGGATGCTGATCGGCCCCCATGCGAGCCAGGCGGAGATCGAGGAGTTCGCCGTCAAGATCCAGGCCAATCCCCGCAACTACATCGCCCAGCCGACCCTGGAGCTCTCCACCGTCCCCTCCCTGAGCGAAGGGGAGCTCTACCCCTGCCATGTGGACCTGCGGCCCTACGTGCTGCGCGGCAAGGAGGCCTGGGTGAGCCCCGGCGGCCTCACCCGCGTGGCGCTGCGGCGCGGGTCCCTGGTGGTCAATTCCTCCCAGGGCGGCGGCTGCAAGGACACCTGGATCGTGGATGAAGCCCCATGCTGAGCCGCGTCGCCGACTCCCTCTACTGGATCAACCGCAATGTCGAACGGGCCGAGAACATCTCCCGGTTCGTCGAGGTGAGCGAGGCCATGGCCCTCGACTGCCCCCCCGGCAGCGCCGAACCCTGGCTGCCGTTGATCGATGCCAGCGGCGACCGCAAGCTCTTCGATGAGCTCTGTCCGGTGGTCACCCCCGAGGCCGTGATCCATTTCCTGGTGCGGGAGACGGAGAACCCCAGCAGTGTTCTCAACTGCATCGCCAACGCCCGGGAGAACGCCCGCCAGATCCGTGAGGTGATGACCACGGAGATGTGGGAGCAGATCAACGACATCTACTGGACGCTCCAGGAGGAGGGCTTCTGGCAGCAGCCGCCCCAGGAACAGCTGCGGGAGATCCGCCGCGCCTGCCAGCTCTTCTACGGCATCACCGACGCCACCCTCAGCCGCGACCTCTCCTGGCAGTTCAGCCGTCTCGGGCGGCTGCTGGAGCGCGCCGACAAGACCACCCGGATCCTGGACGTCAAGTACTTCCTGCTGCTGCCGTCCCCTGAGGAGGTGGGCGGGGTGCTCGACGAGCTGCAGTGGATCTCCCTGCTGCGTTCGGCGGGGGCCTACCAGATGTTCCGCCAGTCCAGCCAGCAGGCCATCGAACCCAAGGCGGTGGCGGCCTTTCTGCTGCTGGATCCGATCTTCCCCCGCTCGGTGCGCTACTGCCTGGAGCGGATCAACGAGACCCTGCGGATCATCCGCGGCAGCTCCGTTCCCCGTCCCGCCGACGATCTGGAGTGCCTGATCGGGCTCACCCTGGCCCACTGGAGCTTCACCAGGATCGACGAGCTGGTGGTCACCGGACTCCATGAGGCCATTGACAACTTCCAGTCCGATCTCAATCGCCTGCATGAGCTGATCGAAGCGCGCTACTTCATCGCCCCCACGGGCACCACCGCCACTCAGGAGGCGGCATGCGAGCCCGCATAACCCACACCTTCGACTACCGCTACAGCGCTCCGGTCTTCCTGGGTCCGCACCGGTTCTGTCTGAAGCCCCGAGGTCACGGCTTCCAGCGGCTGCTGCACTTCCACCTGGCGGTCACGCCGGAGCCGTCCCGCTTCTACCCGTTGCTGGCCGCCAGCGGCGATGAGATCCTGCGGGCCCGTTTCACGGGCAGCACCGAGCATTTCCGGGTGCAGGCGATCAGCGATGTGGAGACCCAGCAGCCTCCGGCCCTGGCCAGCTGCCTGGAGGATCAGGAGCCGTTGCTGCCCTATCCGGTGGGTCACCTCAACGGCGATCTGCTGGGCTCCCTGGAGGGCTGGCTGCCCAACGGCCAGCACGACCCCGCCGCCGTGGACCTGGCCCAGGAGGCGCTGATGGGCAGCGACCAGCGGGGGCTGATGTTCCTGGAGCAGCTGGTGGAGATCATCAAGGACCGGGTCAAGTACACCCAGCGGCACGTGGGGCCGGCCTGGCCGGCGGGGCGCACCCTCAAGGAGCGGGTCGGCTCCTGCCGCGACCTGGCGATGCTGATGGTCGAGACCTGCCGCTGCGTCGGCCTGCCCTCCCGGTTCGTGAGCGGTTACCACCTGGTGGAACCGCAACCGAACCAGTACGACCTGCACGCCTGGGCCGAGGTGTACCTGCCCGGGGCGGGCTGGCGGGGCTTCGACCCCAGCGGCATGGGCAGCGTCGACGACCGCTACATCACCCTGGCCACCTCCTCCAAGCCCACCCTCACCGCGGCGGTGAACGGCAGCTTCTCGGGCCCGACGGGGGTGGACAGCGAGCTGGAATGGGCCATCGAGGCGGAGCTGCTGGAGCCCACGCCGATGGGCTCCGCCTGGCACGAGGTGCTGCACGGCTGAAGCGAGGCCAGCGGAAGCGAAGCCACTCTTAAGGTGCGCCGGCTGGTAGCCGATGCATCAGCGGCGGCGGCACTCCCCAGGCCAGGACAGGTTCACACTGCCGACCGCCGCCCGTTCCCATGGCCAGCCCCACACCTGCCCCGTGCCTGCCCAAGGGCCAGGCCCTCCTGGAGGCGATGCGGCGCCATCTGTTCTCCAGCCAGGCGAAATCCGCCTCCCTCGCCACCACCCACGACCACTACGTCTGCCTGTCGCTGGCGGTCCGGGACATCCTGCTGACCAGCTGGGTGGACACGGCCGACACCTACACCAGCCAGCACGTCCGCACCGCCACCTACATGTCGGCGGAATTCCTGCTGGGGCCGCACCTGGAGAACAACCTGGTGAGCCTCGGGCTGCGCGAGGAGGCCGCGGCCGCCTGCGAAGCCCTCGGCCTCACCCTCGAGGAGATGCTGGCGGAGGAGCCGGAACCGGGACTGGGCAACGGCGGCCTGGGCCGGCTGGCGGCCTGTTTCCAGGAGTCGATGGCCACCCTCGAGCTGCCGGCCATCGGCTACGGCATCCGCTACGAGTTCGGGATCTTCCGCCAGCAGATCGGCCCCAACGGCCAGATGGAGAGCACCGATCCCTGGCTGGCCCGCGGCAACCCCTGGGAGGTGATCCGGCCGGAGTGGAGCTATCCGGTGCTGATCGGCGGCCAGACCGTGATCGGCGTCGCCTACGACACCCCGATCCTGGGCTACGGCGTCCACACCGCCAACACCCTGCGGCTGTGGTCGGCCCAGGCGCCCGACGCCTTCGACTTCGCCTCCTTCAATGCCGGCGACTACACCCGGGCCGTGCTGCACAAGGTGCAGTCGGAGACCCTCTCCAAGGTGCTCTATCCCAATGACGAGCTGGAGCAGGGCAAGCGCCTGCGGCTCAGCCAGCAGATCTTCTTCGTCTCCTGCTCCCTGCAGGACATGTTCCGCATCCTCGGCAGCCAGGGGATCCCGGTCACCGAGTTCCACCGCAAGTTCGCGGTGCAGCTCAACGACACCCATCCGGCGATCGCCGTAGCGGAGCTGATGCGGCTGCTGATCGACGTCCACGGCGTCGACTGGGACACCGCCTGGAGCATCACCACCGCCACGATCAGCTACACAAACCACACCCTGCTGCCGGAGGCCCTCGAGGCCTGGGGGCTGGAGCTGTTCCAGCAGCTGCTGCCGCGCCAGCTGCAGATCATCTACGAGATCAATGCCCGCTTCCTGCGCACCCTGCGCATCCGCTTCCCCGGCCAGCCGGAGCTGCTGGAGCGGCTGTCCCTGATCGAGGAGGGCCCGCACCGCAAGGTGCGTATGGCCCACCTGGCGGTGGTGGGCAGCCACACGGTCAACGGCGTGGCGGAACTGCACAGCCGCCTGCTGAAGGAGAACCTGTTCGCCGATTTCGCCAGGGTGTGGCCGGATCGGTTCACCAACATCACCAACGGCGTCACGCCGCGGCGCTGGCTGGCGGTCGCCAACCCGCCCCTGGCCGCCCTGCTCAACGACGCCATCGGCACCGACTGGTGCCGCCATCTCGACCAGCTGCGCCAGCTCGAACCCCTGGCCACCGACGCGGCGTTCCTGGAGCGCTGGCAGGGGGTGCGGGAGCAGGCCAAGGAGCGGCTGGCGGCGACGATCCGCCAGGACACCGGCGTGCTGGTGGATCCCGCCTCCCTCTTCGACGTGCAGGTGAAGCGGATCCACGAGTACAAGCGCCAGCACATGGCCGCCCTGCAGGTGGTGGAGCGCTACCTGCGCCTGCGGGCCGGGGAGGACCTGCCGCCGCGCACGGTGATCTTCGGCGGCAAGGCGGCCCCCGGCTACGCGATGGCCAAGCTGATCATCCGCCTGATCGTGGGCATGGCGGAGATCATCAACATCGATCCGGCGATGGACGGCCGCCTGCGGGTGATCTTCCTGCCCAACTTCAGCGTCAAGCTGGGCCAGAAGATCTACCCGGCGGTCGACCTGTCCGAGCAGATCTCCACGGCCGGTATGGAGGCCTCCGGCACGGGCAACATGAAGATGTCGCTCAACGGCGCCCTCACGATCGGCACCCTCGACGGGGCCAACATCGAGATCCGCGAGCGGGTCGGGGACGACAACTTCTTCCTGTTCGGCCACACCGCCGAACAGCTGGCTGCCATCAACCGCAACGGCTACCACCCGATGCCCTGGCTGGAGAACGACGCCCTGGCCAAGGAGGCCATCGACCTGATCGGGTCGGGCCACTTCAGCGAAGGCGACCGCGACCTGTTCCATCCGCTGCTGGCCAACCTCTGCAGCAGCGACCCCTTCCGGGTGATGGCCGACCTGGGCGACTACCGCCGCGCCCAGAACGAGGTCGACAGCGCCTGGTGCGAGGCGGGACGGTGGAGCATGATGTCCGTGCTCAACACGGCCCGCTGCGGCTTCTTCAGCAGCGACCGGTCCATCCAGGAGTACGCCGAGCGCATCTGGAAGGTGGCTCCGGTTCCCGTCAATGCCTGCAGCGTGATTCCCAGCCCGTCCCCATGAGCCTCCCGCAACCCGCATGAGCTGGCCCGCATGAGCTGGATGGACAGGGTGGCCGAGGCGGCCGAGTCCCGCCTGAGGGCCGCCGGCATCCAGCTCACCCTTGGCGGTGAGCCCACCCTGGTGCCCCTCGAACCGGAGGGGCCCGAGTGGAGCGTGACCGCCGATGGCCCCACCAAGCTCCCCATCGCCCGGGCCCTGGCCCGGGACCTGCAGCAGCGGGTCTGGCCCGGCAGCACGCTCCTGTACTGCCCCGGCAAGCGCTACGACGGCGAAGTCAATCCCCGCTGGGCCCTGCGCCTGTTCCTGGGCGACGACGGCACGGCGCCGGTGCGCTGGCCCGCGCTCTGCCAGCCCGGCCTGGAGGGAGCACCGCTGACAGCCGAGGCCGCCCCGGCCTGGCTGGAGCAGCTGGGCGCCCGGCTGGGCATCAATCTCCAGCCCGTGGCGCTGCGGGACCCCTTCGAACCCGAGCGCCGGGTCTGGGCCGCCCCCCTGAGCGTGGCGC
>NZ_JAYGHZ010000290.1:0-11806 GCF_034931285.1 Synechococcus sp. BA-120 BA3 | reverse complement strand
GGCATAGGGGGCCACGGTGGGGTTCTCCAGCGCCAGCAGGTCGTGCACCCGCTCCGCCAGATCGGACTCGGCCACGCCCCAGAAGCGCAGCATGCGGCTGGCGAACACCCCGCCCGCCAGGCCCGCCTGCCGCAGCCAGGGGGCGGCGGTGGCCTCCCACATGGCCCGCAGCTCACTGGGGACCCCCGGGAAGGTGAGCACGGTGAACCCCGGCACCGGGGTCCAGATCATTCCGGGCGCCGTGCCGGTGGGGTTGGGCAGCACGGCGGCCCCCCGCGGCAGCAGGGCCTGCTTGCGGTTGGAGGGGGCAACGCTGCGGCCCCGGGCCGTGATCCGGGCCTGGATCGCCGACCAGATCTCGCCGTGTTCCACCAGGTCGGCGCCGAAGGCCGCCGCGATCGCCTCGGTGGTGAGGTCGTCGGGGGTGGGCCCCAGGCCGCCGGTGGTGATCAGCACCCGGCAGCGGCCCGCCGCCTGCCGCACCGCCTCGATGAGCCGTTCCCGGTTGTCGCCCACCACCTGCTGGCGGTGGTGCACCACCCCGAGGGCGGCCAGCTGCTCGGCCAGCCAGCGGGCGTTGCCATTGACGATGTTGCCCAGCAGCAGCTCGGTGCCGATGCAGAGCACCTCCACCCCGGCGTTGCCGGGGGGGCCGCTCACTTGGCCTCCTCCTGCATCTGGCGGCGGCAGACCACCAGCACGGCGATCAGCACCGCCGTCGCCAGCGCCAGCCAGAGGAAGCGCATCTCGGCATTGGCCAGCACCAGGGCGATGGAGGCCAGCCACTGGGTGAAGGCATAGATCAGCACCACGGTGCGGCGGTGGCTGAAGCCGGCCCGCAGCAGGCGGTGGTGCAGGTGGCGGCGATCCGGGTAGAAGGGCGAGCGGCCGGCCCGCAGGCGGCCCATGATCACCGCCGACATGTCAGCCAGGGGCAGGGACAGGATCATCAGCGGCAGCAGCAGGCTGACGCTGGTGAGGCGCTTGGCCGGCCCGACGATGCTGATCGCCGCCAGGGCGAAGCCGAGGAAGTAGGAGCCCCCGTCGCCCATGAAGATGCGGGCCGGGTTGAAGTTGTGGCGCAGGAAGCCCAGGCAGCTGCCGGCCAGGGCCGCCGCCAGCAGGCCGGCGGCGGGCTGGCTGAGGCTGAAGCTCACCGAGAGCAGCCCGACGGCGGCGATGCCGCTCACCCCCGCCGCCAGCCCGTCGAGGCCATCAAGCCAGTTGATCGCGTTGGTGATCCCCACCAGCCAGACCACCGTGGCCAGCAGGCTCAGCCCCTCCGGCAGCGGCAGCCCGGCGGCGGAGGTGCCCAGCCCGAAGGGCAGGTCGATGCTGCCGATGCGCACGCCCTGGTTCCACACCGCCGCGGCCACGAGCACCTGGCCGCAGAGGCGCGGCAGGGGGGGCAGGGCGAACAGGTCGTCCGCCAGGCCGATCACGAAGAAGCAGAGGGCCCCCGCCAGGGTGGTCCAGATCAGCTGGTCCTTGTCCGGCGGCAGGTCGGCGAAGCCGCCGAAGGTCCAGGTGCAGGCCAGCGAAAGGCTGAATCCGGCCACGATTCCCACCCCACCCAGCCGCACCATGGGCAGGGTGTGCTGCTTGCGGTCGTCGGGCGGATCCACCAGCCCCCAGCGCAGACCGAGCCCCCGCACCACAGGCACGATCAGCGCCGTGAGCAGGGCCGCCGCCGTGGCCGTGAGCAGGGCCGCCGCGTTGGGGCTGTAGGCGAGGGTCACAACGGCGGGCCGGAAGAGTGCGGTCCTGAAGGCGACACGTTACGGGTGAACGGGGCCGTCAGGCGTGCTGGAGCTCACGTTGTCGTCCATAGAGAGGGAAGCGGCCGCAGAGGGAGGCCACCCGTTCGCGGCAGCGCAGTTCCACGGCGGCGTCCTCCGGGTGCAGCAGGCGGTCGGCGATGACGTCGGCCACCTCGCGGAAGGCCTCGGCATCGAAGCCGCGGGTGGTGAGGGCGGCGCTGCCCAGGCGCAGGCCGCTGGTGACGAACGGCGACTCCGGATCGAAGGGCACCGTGTTCTTGTTGGCGGTGATGTTGACGTCGCTCACCAGGCGGTCGGCCACCTTGCCCGTGAGGCCGATGGAGCGCAGGTCGAGCAGCACCAGGTGGTTGTCGGTGCCGCCGGAGACCACGGCGATGCCCCGCTCCTGGATCCGCTCGGCCAGGGCCTGGGCATTGCGCACCACCTGCTGGCTGTAGCTGCGGAAGCTGGGCTGCAGCGCCTCCCCGAAGGCCACGGCCTTGGCGGCGATCACGTGCTCCAGCGGCCCGCCCTGGGAGCCGGGGAAGACGGCCTTGTCGAACTGGCGGCCGAAGGTGGCGTCGTTGCAAAGGATCAGGCCGCCCCGGGGGCCCCGCAGGGTCTTGTGGGTGGTGGTGGTGACCACGTGGCAGTGGGGCACCGGGCTGGGGTGCACGCCGGAGGCCACCAGACCGGCGATGTGGGCCATGTCGGCCAGCAGGTAGGCCCCCACTTCATCGGCGATGGCCCGGAAGGCGGCGAAGTCGATCGTGCGGGGGTAGGCGGAGTAGCCGCAGATGATCAGCTTGGGCCGATGCTCGAGAGCCAGCTGGCGGATGGTGTCGAAGTTGAGCTGGTGGGTCTCGGGGTCGACGCCGTAGTGGACAGCCTTGAACCACTTGCCCGACACGTTCACCGGCGAGCCGTGGGTGAGGTGGCCGCCGTGGGAAAGGTCCATCCCCAGGATCGTGTCGCCCGGCTGCAGCAGGGCCAGGAACACGGCGAAGTTGGCCTGGGCGCCGCTGTGGGGCTGGACGTTGGCCCAGGCCGCGCCGAACAGCTGCTTGGCCCGGGCGATGGCCAGGTCCTCGATGATGTCGACGTGCTCGCAGCCGCCGTAGTAGCGCTTGTGGGGCAGGCCCTCGGCGTACTTGTTGGTGAGCACCGAGCCCTGGGCCTCCATCACCGCCCGTGAGGCGAAGTTCTCACTGGCGATCAGCTCAAGGTGGGTCTGCTGGCGCCGCAGCTCCTTCTCAATCAGGGCAGCGATGGCCGGATCGCCGCTGGCCAGGGGGCTGTCGATGGAGGCTGCAGGGTACGCAGGGCCGTGATCCGCTCGGTCCGCCATGGGGCTACTCGGTGTGAAACCGATCGTAGGCAAACGCCGCAGGCCTGGCCGGGCTCGGGCGGGCCGGGGGCCGGACGCCGGGGACCCGACGAAGGGGCGGCCATAAAAAAAACCGCCCCGGAGGGCGGTGTGGGAAGAAACGCGCCTGGAGAGATTCGAACTCCCGACCCTCTGATCCGTAGTCAGATGCTCTAATCCGCTGAGCTACAAGCGCCTGCCCGGTCATTCTCACCCCACGGGGTGCCGATCCGTCAACAGCGCCCCCGCCACCCCCGGCCCGATAGGGTCCGCAGCAGAGCCCAACTACCGCCTGCGGCGGTCTTCCCCCATGCCGATCCGCTGGTACGGCCCCGCCAACCCCGACGATCCCACCTATCGGCACTTCGAGCGGATCGTGAACCTGACGCTCCATGCCGCCCTGTTCGCGGCGGTCAACAGCGGCCTCTGGTTCGTCCAGGGCCTGCGCCACCCCTGGTCCCACCTGGGCTGGCTCACGATCGGCTGGGCCGCCCTGCTGCTCGTCCATGGCAGCGTGGTGGTGCTGCAACGCCCCGAACCCCAGCCATGACGCTTGCCGCCGCCGACCTCGAGGAACTGGCCCGGGCGATCGCCGACCGGCTGTACGTGCAGGTGGCCGGCTGGCACCTCTATCTGGGCGATGCGGGCCTGGCCCAGACCCTGGCGATCGAATGCGCCGCCCGGCTCGACCAGGGCGCCGAGGTCTGCGCCCGCCAGGCCCTGGAGGCGGTGCAGGTGCCGATCGGCGGCGGGGCGACACGCCTGCCCCTGGCACGCCTGGTGCCCGCCGGCCAGCTGCGTGATCTGGAAGACGTGCTGCAACCCTTTTGCTGACCCCTGCGGTCGGAAGGCCGTTCTACCGATAGGGTGACGCCCCACGCAGGCGGGTCGTGCTGGTCATCGAAGTCACCAATGCCCGTGACGTGGTGCGCCAGCGCATCGGCCGGCTGGGCGGGCGTCTGATCGGCAAGGTGGTCGATGCGGAGGCCCAGGTGGAGAAGGCCCTGATCCAGGAACTGGAGAGCGCCTTCCGGGACTTCGGCATCGAGGCCCGGATCTTCTCCATCGACGGGCCCCAGATGATCGGCCGCTCCCATCTGGAGATTCCCGTGCAGGTCCGCGAGGAACGCCAGGTGCGGCTGCCCTAGGCCCGTCGGCGCACCATCCGCAGCAGCTGGCCCACCTCGGGAACGCCCGCAACGCTGGCCAGCAGTCCGTAGAGGCCCACCGCCAGGCCGGCACAGAGCGTGTTCTGGAGCAGCAGCCCCACCAGGCCCGGGGGCCAGGCCACCTGCAACGACAGCCACCAGCAGGCCCCCCCGCCGGCCACGGCGGACAGCAGCAGCTTGCCGCTGTCGGCCGCCCAGAGCCGCAGGGGCAGGCCCCCCAGCCGGCGGCTCAGGGCCAGCAGCAGGCCGGCGCAGGTGATCAGGTTCACCGCCACGGTGGCCAGCACCAGGCCGGCGGCGCCGGCGTTGAGCATGGGCAGCTGGAGACCCCAGCCCGGCGTGGGGCCACCGGTGAAGGCCCAGCAGAACACCGCGTTGAGGCCGATCCCCGCCAGGGACCAGCGGAAGGGGGTGTTGCCGTCGCCGAGGGCATAGAAGACGCGCACCAGCACGTCGCGGCCCAGGTAGGCCGGCATGCCGATCCCGTAGGCCATCAGCAGCTGGCCCACCAGGTCGGCGGCGCTGTTATCGAAGGCACCGCGCTGGTAGATCAGGGCCACGATCGGCACGGCCAGGGCCACCATCAACGCCCCCAGGGGCAGCATGGTGGCGTTGGAGAGCATCAGGCCCTGGCGGATGCGCGCCACCAGCTCGGGCCGGTCCTCCGGCGCCGTGAGCCGGGCATAGACGGGCAGCAGCGGCACCAGCAGCACGTTGGAGAGCAGGCCCAGGGGCGTCTGCACCAGCAGGTTGGCGTAGCCCAGGCCCGCCGCCGCCGCCGGCATTCCCGAGGCGAAGAACAGCGACACGAAGACGTTGATCTGGAGCATGCCCGAGGAGAGGGTGGCAGGCCCCATCACCTGCAGCACCTCCCGCACGCCCGGATCGCGCCAGTCCCACACCAGCTGCAGCCGGTTGAGGCCCTCCTTGGCCAGGGCCGGCAGCTGGATCAACCACTGCAGGATCGCCCCCACCGTGGTGCTGGCGGCCAGCACCACGCCTCCGATCACCGCCGCGGCGGGCAGGGTGATGCCACTGCCCAGCTGCCACCAGAGCAGGCCGATGCCGCCGATGACGGCGACGCTGGAGAGCAGGGGACTGACCGAGGGCAGCCAGAAGACGTCGGCGGCGTTGAGGGCGCCGAAACCGAGGCCGATCAGGCCGGCGAACAGGGCCATCGGCGCCATCCAGCGCAGTTGCAGCACGGCCAGGGCGTGGCGATCCGGGTCGAGGCCGGGACCCACCAGGTCGATGAGGGGATCGGCGGCCACCAGCAGCAGCAGGGTGACGACGATCAGACCCGCCCCCACCAGGGTGTTGATGCTGGCCAGCACGTGGGCACCCTCATGGCGCGGCCGCCGGGCCAGCACGCTGACCATGGCGCTGTGGAAGGGGCCGTTGATGCCGCCGAGCAGGATCAGCAGGAACCCCGGCAGCACGTAGGCGTAGTTGTAGGCGTCGTAGGCCGCGCCCACGCCGAAGGCGGCGGCGATCACCTGCTGGCGCAGCAGACCGGCCACCTTGCTGAGGGCGGTGGCCGCCCCCACGATCAGGGCTATCCGGCGCAGGGATCGGGCCATGGCGGCGGGGCACTGCCCATCGGAACGCACGGCAGTATGGCCGGCTCCCCCCGGGCACCCGACCCCATGGCCCCAGCGACCGTTGCCGTGCCCGTGCTGTCCACCGGCCCGCTGGTGGAAGGGGTGCTGCTGAAGCGCTACAAGCGCTTCCTGGCCGACGTGCAGCTGGACGATGGCCGCACGGTGACGGCCCACTGCCCGAACACGGGGCCGATGACCGGGGTGCTGTGGCCGGGCGGGAGGGTGCGCCTGCGCCACGACCCCTCACCCAGCCGCAAGCTGGCCTGGACCTGGGAGCAGGCCCAGGTCGACGGCCAGGGCGGCGGCCCGGTCTGGGTGGGGGTCAACACGGCGCTGCCCAACCGGCTGGTGCGGGCCACGATCGAAGCGGGCTGCCTGGAGCCCTGGCTGGGCCCCATCGGCAGCGTGCGCGCCGAGGTGCCCTACGGCGAGGGGCGCCGCAGCCGGATCGACCTGCTGCTGACACCGGCGGACGGCGCCGCCGATCCACGGCCGATCTATGTGGAGGTGAAGAACACGACCTGGAGCGACGGCGATCTGGCCCTGTTCCCGGACACGGTCACCGAACGGGGCCAGAAGCACCTGGTGGAGCTCACGGCCCTGGTCCCCGGGGCCCGGGCGGTGCTGGTGCCGTGCCTGAGCCGGGGTGACGTGACGCGCTTCGCGCCGGGGGACAGCGCCGACCCCCGCTACGGGGAGCTGTTCAGGGCCGCGGCCGCGGCCGGGGTCGAGGTGCTCCCCTGCCGCTACAGCTTCGATGCAACGGCGGTGACGTGGCTGGGCCTGGCCGCTCAGGCCTGGTGATGGTGGTAGTGGGTGCCGCGGTAGACGAGGTCGAGGGCCTCATCCACCGGGGAGGGTTCGTGTCGCAGCGGCGCGTCGTAGTGATGACCGCGATAGACGTGGTCGATCGGGGCGGGGGAGGGGAATTCGTCGTGGGAGTGGTCGTAGGGGAGACCGCGATAGCAGAGGGCGGAACGGGCCATGGCGACAAAGGCGGAGATGGGGAGGCCATGCCGGCCTCCCTGATGCATGTCTAGCGCCTCCGCACTGTCCATGCTGAACTTTTTCTACCACTCTTTGCATCCCTTAAGACGTGCTCCCGCCGCGGACCGCCCGGCGGCGCGATGGCCTCGGGCTCATTTGGTAGCGAATCAGACATTGGAACGGGTGTCCGTCGTGGATAGTCGGAGCTTGTTGATGCCTACTCCGGCGTCAGAAGTCGAACGTTCTCTTCACCACGTTCCCATGATCGATTCAAGTCACCCGCACAAGGTTCGACCGCCGAGAAACCTCAGCGAAGCCAGCTTGCTTGAGGCGCCGGCCTTTTTACTGCGAAAGGTTCGTGGTCTCTCCTCACGCGCGAGCCTCACCTGGCTCGCCTGTGTGCCTCTGGCCCTGTTCATCCTGGGCGTGTTCAACCTCTCGGCCCACGCGGCCGAGCTGCCCGAGCTCACCCCCGGCTTTCTGGTCAACAACCTCTGGCTGGCCATCGCGGCCTTCCTGGTGATCTTCATGAACGCCGGCTTCGCCATGGTGGAAGCCGGGCTCTGTCGCCAGAAGAACGCCGTCAACATCCTGGCCAAGAACCTGATCGTCTTCGCCCTGGCGGTGTCGGCCTACTGGTTCATCGGCTACAAGATCATGTACAACGCCGACTGGGTGATCCCAGGGGTGTTCAAATTCGGCGGCCTGTTCTTCGATCCCACCGTCACCCCCGAGATGGTGACCGAGGCCAAGCTCGTCCCCAGCGTCGACTTCCTGTTCCAAGCGGCTTTCGCCGGCACGGCCGCCACGATCGTTTCCGGCCTCGTGGCCGAGCGCATCAAGTTCAAGGAGTTCGTGATCTTCTCCCTGATCCTGGTCGGCATCATCTACCCGATCGCCGGATCCTGGACCTGGAACTTCCCCGACGATGCCGGCCTGGGTGGTGGCTGGCTCAGCACGCTTGGCTTCAAGGACTTCGCAGGATCCACCGTCGTCCACTCCGTCGGTGCCTGGGCCGGCGTGGTCGGCGCCATGATCCTCGGCCCCCGCATCGGCAAGTACGTCGATTCCAAGCCCCAGGCCATCCCCGGCCACAGCCTGGCCCTGGCCACCCTGGGTGCCCTGATCCTCTGGCTCGGCTGGTACGGCTTCAACCCCGGTTCCGTCCTGGCCATGAACGAGACGGTTCCCTACATCGCCGTCACCACCACCCTCGGCGCCGCCGGCGGTGGCATCGCCGGCACCCTGATCTCCCAGATCCACTCCGGCAAGCCGGACCTCACGATGGCCATCAACGGCATCCTGGCCGGCCTGGTCGGGGTCACTGCCGGCTGCGACGGCTTCCCGATGTGGGCCGCCTGGGTCGTGGGCTTCATCGGCGGCGCCATCGTCGTCTACGCCGTCAGCTTCATCGATTCGATCGGTATCGACGATCCCGTGGGCGCCTTCTCGGTCCACGGTGTGGGCGGTGTCTGGGCCACCCTGGCCGTTGGCCTGTTCAACAAGGACGCCGGCCTGCTTCTCGGCAAGGGCTTCAACCAGCTCGGCATCCAGTTCCTGGGCGTCTTCGCCTACGCCATCTACACCGTCATCACCGCCTGGATCCTCTGGAGCATCCTCGGCGCTCTCACCGGAGGCATCCGCGTGGAGGAGAAGGAGGAGCTGGTCGGTCTCGACATCAGCGAGCACGGCATGGAGGCCTACCCCGACTTCGTGGCCTCTTCGAACTGAGCCTTCCGTTCCGTTCCCCTGACCCGACCGCGGCTACGGCCGCGGTTTTTTTTCGCCCGTCCCACCGCCGACCCCCATAGAGTCGGCACAACCCGGTACCTGCCTGTGGACACCCGTGCCTTCAAGCGCTCCCTCCACCACTCGGATCGCTACAACCGCCGCGGCTTCGGCCTGGGCGACGAGGTCGCGGGCAGCCTCGAGCAGGCCTACCAGAGCAACCTGATCGCCAGCCTGCGGGAGAACGGCCACGTCCTGCAGCGCGGGCGGCTCAGGATCCGTCTGGCGGAGGCCTTCGGCTTCTGCTGGGGCGTGGAGCGGGCGGTGGCGATGGCCTACGAAACCCGCCGCCACTACCCCAGCGAGCGGATCTGGATCACCAACGAGATCATCCACAACCCCTCGGTCAACGCCCATCTGCGCCAGATGGACGTCCGCTTCATCCCGGTCGATGACGACGTCAAGGACTTCTCCGAGGTCGGCACCGGCGATGTGGTGATCCTGCCGGCCTTCGGCGCCACAGTGCAGGAGATGCAGCTGCTCAACGAACGGGGCTGCCACATCGTCGACACCACCTGCCCCTGGGTCTCGAAGGTGTGGAACACCGTCGAGAAGCACAAGAAGCACGCCTTCACCTCGATCATCCACGGCAAGGTGAAGCACGAGGAGACCCTGGCCACGAGCTCCTTCGCCGGCACCTACCTGGTGGTGCTCGACCTGGCCGAGGCCCGCATGGTGAGCGACTTCATCCTCGAGCGGGGCCAGGGGGCCACCGATCGCGAAGCCTTCATGGCCCATTTCGCCAATGCCTGCTCCCCCGGCTTCGACCCCGACCGGGATCTGGTGCGGGTGGGCGTCGCCAACCAGACCACCATGCTCAAGAGCGAGACCGAGGAGATCGGCCGGCTGTTCGAGCGCACCATGCTGCAGCGCTTCGGCCCCGCCGAGCTCGACGAGCACTTCCTCGCCTTCAACACCATCTGCGATGCCACCCAGGAGCGCCAGGACGCCATGTTCGCCCTGGTGGACGAACCCCTCGACCTGATGGTGGTCATCGGCGGCTACAACTCCTCCAACACCACCCACCTGCAGGAGATCGCCGTCAGCCGCGGCATCCGCTCCTTCCACATCGACACCCCCGAGCGGATCGGGCCGGGCAACCGCATTGAGCACAAGCCCCTGGGCGGCGAGCTGGAGACCCTGGAGCCCTTCCTGCCGGAGGGGCCGGTGCGGGTGGGCATCACTTCAGGCGCCTCCACCCCCGACCGGGTCGTGGAGGACGTGATCGAGCGCCTGGTGGGCCTCAGCGAGGAGTGAACCCCGAACGGGTGGCTTTACATTCGCAAAAGGTTTTCCTCCCCCCAGGGCCGCCCGGGAGATCAGAACCCCCGTCCTTTCTGGCCGTTCCCCTCTGACCCACCGCACGCCCCAGACCACGATGGCGGCAGGCTCTTCCCTGCACCAGGGTCCCGACGACACCGGGGCCACCCCGAGCGAGCCCCTGCGCGACCGGACGGACCCTGCCATCCGCCGCTACGCCAGCACCTTCGCCGATCTGATGGAGATGCGGGCACCGGCCGCCGTGGTGGGTGCCTACCTCGACCGCCACGAGGGCTGGTTCCGCCGCTGCGCCGCCCCGATGACGGTGGAGCCCATCGGCAGCCAGGGGTATGTGCTGACCCTCGGCCGCTTCGGCAACTTCGGCTTCGAGGTGGAGCCCACCATCGGCCTGGAGCTGCTGCCCCAGGCCGCCGGGATCTACCGCATCGTCACCGTGCCCCTGCCCCACTCCGATGCGGCCCTGCGGGGGCTCTACGACGTCGAATTCGCGGCCTCCCTGCGCCTCGACGAGGCCGGCGGCTCCGAGGTGTCCCACGAGGAGGTGGATGGGGTGATGCTCCACACCCTGGTGCGCTGGCAACTCGACCTGGCCGTGTGGCTGCGGCTGCCCGGGATGCTCTCGCTGCTCCCGGAGCACCTGGTCCAGAGCAGCGGCGATCACCTGCTGCGGCAGATCGTGCGGCAGATCTCCCGCCGGCTCACCTGGAAGGTGCAGGAGGACTTCCACGCCAGCCACGGCATCCCCTGCCCGCCGCGGCGCCGGGCCCAGTTCTGAGGGGCTGGAGCCCTTCGGGGGTGGTGCTCAGGGAGCGGGGGCTCAGGGAGCCGGAGCGGTGAGGATCTTGTTGACGATCTGCATGCCGCTGACGGCCTGCCACAGGAACAGGGTCATCAGGGTCATGTTGAGGCCCACATGCACCTTGCGGGCGATCAGGTTGCCGGCCTGCATCAGGGGGGAGAGGGAGGCCGCCAGGGCAATCAGGGAGAGCATGCCGAGCCCCACCAGCAGGTGCGGACCGACGAACAACTTGCCGTTGTTGATGTAGGTGACGGCCATGCCGCCGACGCAGCCCAGCACCATCAGCGCCAGAACGATGCTGCCGAACTGGAAATGGCGTTTGGCGAACTGCCCCTTGATCAGCTCCTTGCGGTCCTCGGCGCTGGCCGTGCGGGTCTTCTTGGCCTTGATCCCGAGGACCATGGCGTAGCCCGCCAGACCCAGCAGCACCCACATCAGCAGGGGGTGGGCGAAGTTGAGGCCGAAGGCGATCGAAGCGGGTAGGGCGGCGAACATGACGCGTTGGAACTCCACCGGGCCAGGGCCGGCTGCGAGTGCATCGAAGTTACAACTTCTCCGTCCCCTCAGTGCAGAAAGTGACGACGGCCGGTGATCACCATCACCATGGCGTTGGCGTTGCAGGCGACGATCGAATCCGGGTCACGCTTGCTGCCGCCGGGCTGGATCACCGCCCGGATGCCGTGCTGCGCCGCCAGCAGCACCGTGTCATCGAAGGGGAAGAAGCCATCGCTGGCCAGCACGGCCCCCCGGGCGGCCTCGCCGGCCGCCTCGAGGGCCAGCCGGGCCGAACCCACCCGGTTCATCTGGCCCGCCCCGACCCCCAGGGTGCGGCCGTCGCGGGCCACCAGGATGGCGTTGGAGCGCACATGGCGCACCACCTGCCAGGCGAAGCGCAGATCCTTCCATTCCTGGGCGCTGGGCTGCCGCTCGCTCACCACCTGCCAGGCGTCGGGATCGGCGGGGCCGTCGTCCGCCTGCTGGGCCAGCACCCCCCCCAGCACGCTGCGCAGCTGCAGGGCTCCGGCCGCCCCCGCCACGGCGCCGGGGTCGAGCTC
>NZ_JAYGHZ010000289.1:0-11935 GCF_034931285.1 Synechococcus sp. BA-120 BA3 | reverse complement strand
GATGGAGGGGTGGGTGTCGTTGAGCTGGATGGCCCAGTGGTCGGGGAACTCCTGGACGGGAATGCCGCGGGCATCAAGGCTGCGGATCATGTCCTGCAGCGAGCAGCTGACGAAGAAGTGCTGCTGCATCAGCCGCAGGCGCCGTCCCGCATCGGTGCCGTCGTTGGGATAGAGCACTTTCGAGAGGGTTTCCGAGCCCACCTTCTTTTCCACGGCGCCGTAGAAATCGCCGCTGTTGAAGGTCTGGAAGTCAAAGGATTCGGTGGCATCGGCGCGCCAGAGGCGCAGCCGGTTGCAGGTGTTGACCCGATAGCCCAGCACCGGCACGTCGTGGGGAACGCCGATGGCGTGCTCGGCGGGAATCCAGCGCACCCGGTAGGCGCCGTGCTGGTCGCGGTGGCTCTCGGTGCGGCCACCGAAGCCGACCAGACAGGATTTCTCGGGTTGGACGATGTCCCAGGGCCAGCCCCCCTTGAGCCACTTGTCGGTGATTTCCACCTGGTGGCCGTCGCGGATGAGCTGGTCGAAGATGCCGAACTCGTAGCGGATGCCGTAGCCGCTGGCGGGGATCTCGAGGGTGGCGAGGGATTCAAGGAAGCAGGCGGCCAGCCGACCGAGGCCGCCATTGCCGAGGCCCGGTTCCTCTTCCACGTCGAGGATCTCCTCGATGTCGTTGATGCCGAACTGGCGCAGGGCCTCGGCGGCCTCCTGCTGGATGCCGAGCATCAGCAGGTTGTTGCCGAGCTGGGGGCCGATCAGGAACTCGGCCGACAGGTAGGCGACGATCCGCCGGGGGTGGGCCTCGATGGCTTCAAGGCCCGCCAGGTAGCGGGTCATCAGCCGATCACGCACGGCGTAGCTGAGCGCGATGTAGAGGTCGTGGCGGTCGGCTTTCTGCACACGCCGCCCCAGGGAGTAGAGCAGGTGCTCGATCAGACCGTCGAGCAGATCCTGCGCCGTCAGTCCGTTGCGCTGGGGATCGCTGTAGGCGCCGGCTTCGGGGAGACCCATCACGGTGGCCAGGGTGCTTGTCATGCTGGATGGTCACGGGCACCCCTTGACCATCACCAGGGAGGGTTAAGACCCGGGGAACGCCGGAACCCTGCCGGCTTGGGAAGATGGACGGGCCCGCCCAGCTCCCCATTCCTGACCCTGCAGCCCAGTCCGGGGTGGCCCCCACGCCGCTGTCCGCTCCCGGGGCGTCCAGCCAGCGGGAGGGGTCGGTGCTGATCTGCGGCCTCGGATCCCTCGGCCAGGCCTGCCTGCTGCGTCTGCTTCCCTTCGACGTGCCGTTGCGCTGTCTGGACCGTGAGCGGCCGGACTGGCGTGATCCCCGCCTGGAGGAACGCTTCGGGTCCAGCCTGGTGCTCGGCGACATGCGGCTGCCCCACGTGCTCGCCCAGGCCGGGGTTGAGTCAGCCCGTGCTGTGCTGCTGTTGAGCACCGAGAGCACGGTGAACGTGGAGGCGGCCCTGCAGGTGAGGCTGCTCAACCCCACGGCGGACCTGGTGGTGCGCTCCTCCGGCCAGCTGGCCAGCCTCGGGGCCCTGCTGGAGGAGCGCCTGCCCGGGGTGGCCGTGGTCGACCCCCTGCTGCTCACGGCCGGGGCCATCACCGAAGCCCTGCGGCCCGGCGACCAGGAGGCCTGCTTCCGGGTGGATGGCGAGTCCTATCTGGTGGTGGAGGGAAGCGACCCTGCCCGGCGGCAGCAGCGCCCGCTGCGGCAGGACGGCGAGAACCCGGCCCGGCCCCTGCAGGTGGTCCCGATGGGGTCCCATCACCACCGCGCCGCCGAGGCCATTCCCGCCGCCCGGGTCCAGGGCCGCTGGCTGGCCGCGCACCGCAGCCTGGGGGCACCGCTGCGGCGGTGGCGGCAGTGCAGCCCGCTGCAACAGGGCGGGCTGCTGGTGATCCTGGCGTTGCTGGTCCTTGGCCTGACGCTGTTCTCCAGTGGGGGCGGCTGGCGCCAGGGAATGTTCGTCACCCTGTCCCTGCTGAAGGGTGAGTATGTCGACCCGGTGAACGTCATGCTGCCTTCGGAGGATGGCATTGCGGCGGCGTCCCCCTGGCTGATCGGCGTCACCCTCCTCTATTCGCTGATCGGGACGCTGCTGACGTCCGCCCTGGTGGCGGTGATCCTGGAGCGGCTGCTGCGGGAGCGGTTCGGCCTGGGCCGTCCCGGACGCTTCCGGCGGGGCAGCCGTTGGATCCTTCTGGCGGAGGGGGAGGAGCTGGCCGAGCGGGTGGCCGCCAATCTGGTCAGGGATGGCCTGCAGGTGCTGCGGATCGATCCGCGACCCGGGCCGGCGCTGCAGCGGCCGGGGATGGTGGTCGTGCCGCGCTGGGAGGCGGCCCTCGCCGTGCTGCAGCCCTGCCGGCTGGAGGGGATCGGCCTGCTCTCGGTGGATCTGCTGGCCAACCTGCAGGAGACCTTCCAGCTGCAGAAGGCCTGGCCCGACGCCCGCTACGCGATCCTTTCCCATGCGGTCGAGGCGGCCGAGCGGCTCGGCGACCTGCTCGGCGGGGTGGCGGTGATCTCCAGCATGGACCTGGTGGCCGATGCGGTGGTGGCCACGGCCTTCGGCGAGAGGGTCGAGGAGATCTGCCGCATCGATGGGGCCAACCATCTGCTGGTGCGCTACCGGATCCAGCCGGGCGATGGCCTGGTGGGGCGGAGCCTCTGCCGGGTCGAACGGGGCTACGGCGTCACCACCATCCATCTGCTGCGGCCCGGAAGAAGCTCCCCCCTGGTGCTCCCCACCCTTGATCTGGTGCTGGCGGCAGGCGACCAGCTGGTGGTGCTCGCCACTCTGCGCCAGTTGCGGCGGATCGAGCTGGGCTGCCCGGATCCGCCCCGTTGGCGCCTGCGTCTGCAGGGCTCCCCCCGGTCGGAAGGTCGGTTCACAGCGCTTCAGTCCCTGGCCCGGCATCTGGGGGGCGCCCCCGGGGCGATGGCCCCCCTGCTGGATGGAGCCGAGCACCTCACCCCGGCCCTCGACCGGGAGCTGGCCGACCCGCTGGCGGAGGAGTTGCGCCGCCAGGGTGTCCACTGCACGGTGGAACCCGTCGTCGAGGCTGGGGCCAGCGCCAGCGAGGAGCTGCGGCCATGAACGCTCGGGCGCCCACCCCGGACCGCTGGCTGCTCGACACCCTCCAGTCCCTCAGGGCCGCCCTGGAGCGCACCGAGCTGGAGGAGGCGGCCTGCCTGGCGTCGATCCATCCGGATTACCGGCCCAGTGCCCGCAACCTGCTGCATGGCATCGCCTTCCACCGCCACGCCCATCCGGACCTGCCAAGGGCGCTGCGACAACGGGGTCTCTGCCCCCTCACCGATGGCGACGGCCATCTGCTCGCCAGCCTGGAGGCGGTGATCACCGCCCTGGAAGCCCTGGAGGGCCTGGCGGCCACGGTGGAGGCAGGGCCTGATGGGCTGGGGAAGCCGTGTGACCGGCTGTTCGGAGCCCTGACCCCCGGGGGGGTCCCCGGAATCATGGTCACCTTGCCGTCGGAGGCGGCCGAGCAACCCGACCTGATTGCCGAGCTCCTCCAGGCGGGGATGACCATGGCCCGCATCAACTGTGCCCATGACGATGCGGTGGTCTGGAAACGGCTGGTGGAGGTGGTCGCCCGGGCCCGGATGGTCACCGGCCGCCCCTGTGCGATCGCCATGGACCTGGCGGGTCCGAAGTTGCGCACCGGACAGCTGGATCCCCAGCCGGCGGTGCTCCGTGTGCGTCCGCCCCGCGACCGGCTGGGACGCCCCACCCGGCCGGTGCGGTTCCTGGCCGTGCCACCGGGTGCGGGGCCTGCGCCGGCCGATCCCGAGCTGCTGCGGGTGCCGGTGCGGCTGTCGAAGGCGAAATGGTTCAAGGCCGGTGTGCGGCTGCGGGGACGGGATGCCGCCGGCCGCCGGCGGATTCTCACCGTGGTGCGGCGCGTCCCCGAGGGGGTGCTGCTGCGGGCCGGCAGGACCTGCCGCTTCGTGAGCGGCCTGGTGTTCCGCCAACGGCGCGGCAGGGCCCGCCTGGTGGTGGGCCCGCTGGTGCCGGTGAGCGGCGAACGGCTGCTGCGCCCCGGCGATGCCATCCGGCTGACGCCGGAACCGGATCGGGGCGCCGGCACGCTCCCCTGCACCCTGCCGGAGGTGTTCGCGGATCTGCGTCCGGGCGATCGGGTGCTCTTCGACGATGGCCGCATCGGCGGGGAGATCCGGGAGGTGTCATCCCAGGAGGTGCTGCTCACGATCACGTCGGCCCCGGTCAGGGGCCGACGCCTCCGCTCCGACCAGGGGATCCACTTCCCCGACAGCGACCTGCGCACGCCGGCGCTCACCGCGAAGGACATTGAGGACCTGGCGTTCGTGACCCGGCATGCCGACATGGTCAGCAGCTCCTTCGTGCGCAGGGAGTCCGACATCCGGAGCCTGCGCCGCTGCCTGGACGAGCGGGGCGGGGGGGATCTGGCGCTGGTGCTCAAGATCGAAACCCGCCAGGCCTTCCTCAACCTGCCGCGGCTGCTGCTGGCCGCCATGGCCCACGGCGCGCCGGTGGGGGTGATGATCGCCCGGCGCGATCTGGCGATCGAGTGTGGCTGGGAGGCCCTGGCTCCGATTCAGGAGGAGATTCTGCGGATCTGCGCGGCGGCCCATGTGCCCTGCGTCTGGGCCGACGCGGTGAAGGTGCTGGAGGCGATCGCGACAGGTAGCGACCGCAACCATCCCCTGCTCACCGGCCTGGCGTTTCGATGCAACAGTGAACCCGACGAGCCATGGCCATGATGGCCGTCAAGAACCGGACAAAGGAGAGCGTCACCCCTCGGGGGCGTTGAAGAGGGAAGCGCGGGTGAACTTGAGGTTCTTCCAGATCTTCTTGATGCTCGCGTAGGCTTCGTCCTGGCTCATCTTGCCGTTGGCCTGGAGCCCCACGATCAGGCCCACCTGGTCGGCGAAGGTCTCCAGGTTCTGGTGAAACATCAGCCGTTCCGGGCTCCAGTCGTCGCCGCGGTAGCTGCCATGGGCCTCCATCGGGGAAACAACGCTTCTCTCAGGCCGATCGATGTCGGGATTGGAGGCACCCGGGGAGGCTGGATTCATCAATGCAGCGTTACCACAGTCTTGTAGCTTAACCAACGTGGATTAAGGCACCGTAAAGAGGCCGCCCCGACCACGAACCCATCCAGCCACCCATGCGCGCAGGGGCCCGTTGCGGTTGAATCGTGGCAACAACCTGGACGCCCGTGGTGCGACTCACCCCAGGGGCGCTGAACTCCCAGCGCCTGGAACAGCGTCCGGCAGGCCTTCCCACCCATCTCTACGTCCACGGCGGACTCGGGCCCACCCGCACCGATGCGGTGCTGTTTCTCGATTCCGGACCCGTGCGGGTTCCCAGCCCCGCCATCGCCCAGCTGGCCAGCCTGCGCAAGGCTGGAACGCCGTTATGGCTGCGCCTGCAGGGGTTGGGCGATCGCCGCCACATCCAGCAGCTCCTGGATCGCCTGGAGGTGCCGGCGGTGCTGCTGGCCCCGTTGCTGGAGGTGCCCCAGCGGCCCCAGGTGAACGGCCTGGAGGATGTGGTGCTGGTGGTGTTGCACCGGCTCAGCTTCGCCAAGGACCCGGCCCACCTCGTCAGCGAGCAGGTGGGCCTGGTGCTGCTGCCAGGCCTGCTGATCACCCTGGAGGAGGGCTGCGGTGGCGAGCCTTTCCCGGAACTGACCGAATGGCTGCTGTCCAAGTCAGGGTCGCTGGCCGACAGGGACCTGGATGACATTCTGCATTTCGTCATCGACGACCTCCTCGATGATCTGTTCCCCATGCTGGAGGCGATGTCCCAGCGGCTCGATGCCCTCGAGGAATCCTCCCTGCGCAATCCTAGGCCGTTGATCCTGCGGCGCTCCTATGAATTCAGGAGCAACCTGCGGATCATTCGCACCTTGATCTGGCCCCTCCGGCATCAGATCCGTCTCCTGCTCCGCCAGCGCCAACGGTTGCTGGGTACCGAAGCCCTTGAAGGGTTTCGGGACATGGCCGAGCTCGTCGACCAGTTGTTCGAGGCCTGCGGATCGTTGCGGGGCCAGTGCGATGCCATCACCCAGTCCTATGCGGCCAGTGTGGGCAACCGGATGAATCAGGTGATGAAGACCCTGACGATCCTCACCAGCATCTTCGCCCCGCTGACGTTCATCGTCGGTGTGTACGGCATGAACTTCGAGTACATGCCCGAGCTGAAATGGCGCCATGGTTACGCGCTTGTCATGCTGCTGATGCTGCTGATCGCCACGCTGCAGGCCTGGTGGCTGTGGCGGCGCGGCTGGTTCCAGGACTGGACAGGCCAGGGCTGAACCGGCGTCGACCCGACACCGACCGGCCGTTGAGCCGCGCGCGATAGCCACAATCTCTCCTTAACCCAACCCCTCGGCCTTGTGGTGCAGGATCGGCGCAGACCCCTCCCTTCGCCGGTCTTCAACCATGGTCCTGAAGCTGCCTTCGACAGTCCGGTCGAGGGGCTTGATGGTCGGCAGCGGACTCGCCGCCCTCCTCGGTTCCTGGATGGCGC
Organism: Synechococcus sp. BA-120 BA3; assembly: GCF_034931285.1. Lineage (NCBI taxonomy): Bacteria > Bacillati > Cyanobacteriota > Cyanophyceae > Synechococcales > Synechococcaceae > Synechococcus > Synechococcus sp. BA-120 BA3. The sequence continues at coordinate 5,384 of NZ_JAYGHZ010000289.1, read as the reverse complement.
CCCATCTCTCAGCGGTCCCGGCCCAGGCCCAGACGGGCGTTGCTCCTGTCATCCGCATCGAGGGATCGAGCACCGTCTTCCCCCTCATGGAAGAGGCGGCCCGGGCCTTCCAGGGCCGTCCGGGGGCTGGCTCGGTCAGCATCGCCCTGAAGGAAACGGGCAGCTCGGCGGGGATGCGCAGCTTCTGCCGCGGCGAGATTCCGATCAGCAACTCCTCCCGTCCGATCAACAGCAAGGAACTCAAGGCCTGCGCTGCCAGGGGTGTCACCTTCATCGAACTGCCGATGGCCTTCGATGCCATCTCGGTGGTGGTCCACCCCAGCAACCGCTGGGCCAGCCGCATCAGCACAGCGGAGCTGTCCACCCTGTGGAACCGCAAGGCCCAGGGACGGATCAAGCGCTGGAAGCAGGTGAATGCGGCCTGGCCGGATCGACCCATCAGCCTCTGCGGGCCAGGGGCCGACTCCGGCACCTTCGACTACTTCAACAAGGCGATCAACGGCGCCTCCACCAACTCCCGAACCGACTACACGGCCAGTGAGGACGATAACGTTTTGGTACGTTGTGTTGAGAAAAATCCGCTGGCCCTGGGTTATTTCGGCTTTTCGTACTATCGGGCCCAGGCCGCCAAGCTCAAGGCCCTTGCCATCACGGGACCCCGGGGAACCTGGCCGCCGACCATCCCCAACGTGCAGCAGGAGCGCTACGTCCCTCTGTCCCGTCCCCTGTTCGTCTACATCAACGACAAGGATCTAAGGGACCGGCCCGAGGTTCGCCGTTTCATCACCTTCACGGTGCAGCGGGGTTTGCGTTTCAGTGAGAAGGCCGGCGTGATCCCCCTGCCTCCGGATACCTATCGTGTGGCTGAGTCCAAGCTCTATCGCCATCTGATCGGCACCTCTTTCGGGGGGGATCTGCCCATCGGGCTCTCGATCAATGAGGCGATCCGGCGCAGCTTCGAGCAGATCCGTTCGAAATCTCCCCGTTGAGGCCCTCGGCCCCTCCCATGGCCAGCCCGCACGACGACCAACCCTTCAGCAACGGAGCCTTTGCCGTTGATCTGATCGGCCGCTACACCCACAAGCTGGTGGCCCTTCAGAGCCCCGTTCTGGCCGACCGGGACCCCGAGCCCCTGCATCAGATGCGGGTGTCCCTGCGTCGTCTGCGCAGCTGTCTGCAGCAGTTCGGCCCGGCGTTGCGGCTGCCCCGGGCCGTCGCCGATCCCCGGCTGGCCAAGACGGTGCGGCGGCTCGGCATGGCCCGGGATCTGGACGTCCTGCGCCAGCGGCTGGAGCAGGACCTCATGGCTGAGCTGCCGGAGGTGGAGCGCAAGGCCCTGCGGCCGGTGCTGAAGCAGTTGCGGCGTGAGCGGGCCATGGCCTACGAGCAGCTGGTCACAGCCCTGCACAGTGGCGGCTATCTGAAGCTGCTCTCCCAACTGCAGGGCTGGCTGCGGGAGCCCGATCTCACCCCGCTGGGGGCCCTGCCCCTGCGCTCCTGGACCCAGGAGTGGCAGGCTCCGATGGTGGCCGGCCTGTTCCAGCACCCCGGCTGGTTCATCGCCGACCGGCAGGGCGACATGGAGCTCGTCCACGACCTGCGCAAGCGACTCAAGACGGCGCGCTACGGCCTGGAGAACCTCGGTGCCGTCACCGGCTCCCGCTGCCGCCAGTGGATGGCCGAGCTGCGGGACCTGCAGGAGCTGCTCGGCGAGCTCAACGACCTCCACGTCCTGGAGAAGGCGATCGACGACCAGCTGCCATCGGGGCTGGCGCACAGCGTGCCCGTGCTGGAGGCCCTGCTGCGGCGCAGGGCCCAGGCCTGCTGGGAGCAGTGGCGGCAACGGGCCGATGGGCTGATCCTCCCCGAGCGACGCCGCAGCCTCTCGATGGCCCTGCTGGAACGACGCTGCGAGGGTCTGCCGAAACAGGGCCTGCTGACCCCGTCCGCCTTACCAAGCTCTTAACCAAAGCACTACCAGCCCTTTGCCCGTCTGCCGGGTGTCGCTGCATACAGTTCGCTGCATCCGACGCGCTTTCCCCGATGGTATTCACGCCCTCCCGTGAATCCGGCAGCAAGGATGGATTCCGCGAGCTTCTTGAAGCCAACTACCAGAAACGCAGTCTGGTTCATGTCAGTGCCGGCAGCCATGTGCCCCTGTTGAAGAACAACGTCTGGCTCGTGGTTCGTGGGATGGTGAAACTGAGTGCCATCACCATCCACGGTGACGAGATGCTGCTGGGCCTGGCCGGCCCCAACGAGCCCTTCGGCGATCCCCTCAACGGTGTCGAGGCCTACGCCGCCACCACCCTGGCGGACACCGACCTGCTCTGCCTCAGCTGCAGCGAGATCCGTCAGGACGGCACCCTGGCCGTGGCCATGCTGGAGGCCCTCGGCCAGCGCATCCAGCAGAGCCAGGCCCTGCTGGCCCTGATGGGGCTCAAGCGGGTCGATGAACGGGTGCGCGGCTTCCTCGAACTCCTGGCCAGCGAGTATGGCCAGCCCTGCGAATCGGGCCTTCGCCTCAACCTGCGCCTGACCCATCAGGAGGTGGCCAGCGCCCTCGCCACCACCCGTGTCACTGTCACCCGGGTGATCGGCGCCCTCCGCGACGAGGGCTGGTTGCAGCTCGACAGCCAGCGGCGTCTGGTGGTCAGCTATCTGCCACGGCGTTGAGACAGTTCTGGGATCTCCCCGCCGCCGACAGTGATAATGCCGGCATGCATCCTCCGCTCCTGGTCGTCGAGGACGACGAGACGATCCGCGAAACCATCCGCGACGTCCTCGTCCTGGAGGGGTTCTCGGTCACGGCCTGCGGCAACGGCAAGGAGGCCCTGCGCACCCTGCAGGAATGCCCCCCGGGTGAGGAATTCTCCCTCGTGGTGCTCGATCTGATGCTGCCCGGGCTGGGGGGGCTCGATCTCTGCCGCCAGCTGCGCTCCGCCGGCAACCAGACGCCCATCCTGGTCGTCAGTGCCCGCGACAGCGAGACCGACCGGGTGCTGGGGCTGGAGGTCGGCGCCGACGACTATCTGATCAAACCCTTCGGCCTGCGCGAGCTGGTGGCCCGCTGCCGCGCCCTGCTGCGCCGCAGCCGCTCGGTGGATGTGGCCGCCAAGGTGCTCCAGCACGCCAACCTCAGCCTGTTCCCCGAGGAATGCCGCGTCACCCGCGACGGTCTCGAGGTCAACCTCTCGCCGAAGGAGTACCGGCTGCTGGAGCTGTTCATGCAGCATCCCCGCCGCGTCTGGAGCCGCGACAAGCTGCTCGAGCGGGTCTGGGGCTACGACTACTTCGGCGACAGCAAGACCGTCGACGTCCACATCCGCTGGCTGCGGGAGAAGCTGGAGGCCAATCCCTCGGCCCCAGAGCACCTGATCACCGTCCGGGGCTTCGGCTACCGCTTCGGCTGAATGGGGGTTCTGCTGGCGGGGCTGCTGGGGCTGGCCCTCGGGTGGCTGCTGGCGCGCCGCAGCGGCCGGCCCGGCCGATCCCGTTCCGGGCTGTCGCTCCGCCAGCTGCTGCGCTGGATCGGGGACGCCCCCGATGGCTGGTTGATTCTCGACAGCGGCGACCGCATCCAGCTGATCAACCAGCGGGCCGAACGGCTGCTGGAGGCCCCCGGAGCGGGGCTGCGGCGCCAGGAACCCCTCGAGCGGGTCTGCCGGTCGCCCGAGCTGCTGGAGGTCATCCGCAATGCCCGCCGGCGGGAGCGTCCCCAGCGGCTCGACTGGGAGCTCGGCGACCAGCAGCTGGCCGTGTTCGTCCTGCCCGGAGATGACGGCTGGGCGGCCCTCCTGCTCCAGAGTCGTCGTTCGCTCGAAGCCCAGCTGGAACAGCAGGAGCGCTGGGTGAGCGACGTGGCCCACGAGCTCAAGACGCCCCTCACGGCCCTGCTGCTGGTGGGTGACAGCCTGGCCGCCCACGTCAACGACGCCAATGCCGTGCTGGTGGAACGGCTGCAGCGGGAACTGCTGCGGCTGCAGCGACTCGTGGGCGACCTGATGGAGCTCTCCCGGCTGGAGAACACCCTGCCCGAGGTGGTGCGCCGGCGCGGCCGCGTCGACCTGCCCCAGCTGGTGCAGCAGGTGTGGCTCGGCCTGCGGCCCCTGGCCGAGCGGCGTTCCATCCGCCTGGAGCTCACCGCCCAGGGGGACCTGGCGGTGCTGGGGGATGGCTCGCGGCTGCACCGGGCCGTGCTCAACCTGCTGGACAATGCCCTGCGCTACAGCCCGGAGGAGGGCACCGTGTGGGTGGAGATCGAAGCGACGGCGGGCTGGTGCCTGCTGAGCGTGCGCGACGAGGGCCCCGGCCTCAGCGAGGACGATCTCGAGCACATGTTCGAGCGTTTCTACCGGGGTGATCCCTCCCGGGTGCGCAGCGACCGGGGCGGCAGCGGCCTGGGTCTGGCGATCGTCCAGCAGATCGCCGTCACCCACGGCGGCCGCATCCAGGCGTCCAACCATCCCGGGGGCGGGGCGGTGATGGAGCTGCTGCTCCCGGCGGTGGCCTGAGATGGGGTGGCCTGAGATGGAAAGGCCAGCTCCCGAAGCCGCGGGGCGGATGGCCGCAGTGCCCGATCCGGTGATCGCCCAGGTGGGGGCCCTGATGCGCCAGCGTCCGGACGCCCTCACCCTGGCCCAGGGCATGGTCAGCTGGGCGCCGCCGGAGGCGGTGCGCCAGGCCGTGGGCCGGTCGCTGGCGGCTGCCGACCGGCGGCTTGACCGCTACGGGCCGGTGCAGGGTGAGGAGGCCCTGCTGGAGGCGGTCCGGCGGGAACTCAGCGAGGTGCGGGGGCTGGATCTGGAGGGCAGTGACCTGCTGGTGACCGCGGGCAGCAACATGGCCTTCAGCGCCATCGCCCAGGTGCTCTGCGACCCGGGCGACGAGGTGCTGCTGCCGCTGCCCTTCTACTTCAACCACGCCATGGCGATCCGCCTGGCCGGCGGCGTGCCCGTGCCGGTGGCGGCGGGGCTGGTGCCCGATCCCGAGCGGCTGGCGGCGGCGATCACCCCCCGCACCCGCGCCATCGTGACGATCTCCCCCAGCAATCCCAGCGGCCTGGTGACGCCGCCGGAGGTGCTGGCGGCCATCAACGCCCTCTGCCACCGCCACGGGCTGCTGCACGTGAGCGACGAGGCCTATGCCGATTTCATCCATGGGGCGGTGCCCCATCAAGGTCCCGGCCGGCTGCCGGGCAGCGGGGGTCACACGGTGTCCCTGTTCTCCCTCTCCAAGGCCTACGGCATGGCCGGCTGGCGGGTGGGCTACGCGGCAGTGCCTCGCCAGCTGAGGGGGGCCCTGGCCAAGGTCCAGGACACGGTGCTGATCTGCCCGCCCCTGGTGAGCCAGTGGGCGGCGCTGGCGGCCCTGGAGGCCGGTCC
>NZ_JAYGHZ010000288.1:0-11982 GCF_034931285.1 Synechococcus sp. BA-120 BA3 | reverse complement strand
TCCCTGGCCCTGCCTGCCGGCCCCGGCCGCTCCCGCGGCATGGCCGTCGCCGCCGCCGGCCTGGTGGTGCTTCAGGTGGTGCTCGGGGTGCTCACCCTGCGGCTCCAGCTGGCCGTCCCGGCCGTCACCATCGCCCACCAGCTCACCGCCGCCCTGCTGGTGGGGGTGCTCGGTGGGCTGTGGGGACGCGCGTTCCCGTCCCCGTCCGTTCCTGTCCGTCTCGAGGTGGCCCATGGTTAGTGTCAGCGCCGTGGCGACCATCGCCGCACCCTCTTCGCCGGCGGCGATCCGGCCCTCGGTGAAGCTCCCGGCCTGGCTGGAGGTGGCCAAGCCGCGGCTGATTCCCCTGCTGCTCGCCACCACCGTGGGCGGCATGGCCCTCACCGCCGCCTGGCCGCTCGACCCCCTCCGGCTGCTCTGCACCCTGCTGGGCGGCTCGATGGCCTCGGCCGCCGCCGGCGTCCTCAACTGCCTGTGGGAGCAGGAACTCGACGGCCGCATGCAGCGCACCAGCCGCCGCGCCCTGCCCTCGGGCCGGCTGGCCCAGCGCCAGGCCTTCGGCCTCGCGGTGGCCCTCACCATCGCCTCGGTGCTGGTGCTGGTTCTGGGCGTCAACGCCCTGGCCGCCTCCCTGGCCCTGCTGGGCCTGTGCAGCTACGTGCTGCTTTACACGGCCCTGCTCAAGCCCCGCACCACCCAGAACATCGTCATCGGTGGCATGGCCGGGGCGATTCCGCCCCTGGTGGGCGCGGCGGCCGCCACCGGCCACCTGGGCTGGAGCAGCTGGTGGCTGTTCAGCCTGGTGATGGTCTGGACCCCGGCCCATTTCTGGGCCCTGGCCCTCCTCCTCCGTGAGGACTACCGCTCCGTCGGCATTCCGATGCTGCCGGTGGTGAAGGGTCTGACGGTCACGGCCCGGGCCATTGGCCGCTACAGCTGGGCGACGGTGGCCCTGAGCCTGGCTGGGGTGGTCGCCCTCCCCAGCGGCGGCTGGCTCTACGGCCTGCTGGTGCTCCCCTTCAACGCCCGGCTGCTGCAGCTCAGCGGCAGTCTGGCGGAGGACCCGGGCGATCCCCGCCGGGCCCGCAGCCTGTTCCGCTGGTCGATCTTCTACCTCTTCGGCATCTGCCTGCTGCTGGTGCTGGCGCGCACGCCCCTGGCCAGCGCCGTCCACCCGGCCGCCCTGCTGGCCGCCGCCCTCCATCTGGCTCCGGCTGCGGCTGCCTAGATTGGCCGGGCTACCAGCCCTTCGCGATTGACCCCGGCTTGATCGAGCTCGAGCACCTCAGCAAGCGTTTCGGTGGCCGCAAGGTCGCGCCGGTCCAGGCCCTCGACGACCTCTCCCTCAGCGTGCCGGCGGGTTCCCTCTACGGGCTGCTCGGCCCCAACGGCGCCGGAAAGACTACGGCCCTGCGCATCCTCTGCACCCTGCTGGCCCCCGATGCCGGCCAGGTCCGGGTGGCAGGGGTGGATGCCCTGGCCGAGCCCCGGGCCGTCCGGCGCCTGCTCGGCTACGTGGCCCAGGAGGTGGCCATCGACAAGATCCTCACCGGCCGCGAGCTGCTCCACCTCCAGGCCGCCCTGCACCACATGGGGGCCGCCGACCGCCTGGAGCGCACCGCCGAACTGATCGAGCTGCTCGCCATGGGCGACTGGATCGACCGCCGCTGCGGCGGCTACTCCGGCGGCATGCGCCGGCGCCTCGATCTGGCCGCCGGCCTGCTGCACCGCCCCAGGGTGCTGGTGCTCGATGAACCCACGGTCGGCCTCGACATCGAGAGCCGCGCCACCATCTGGCAGGTGCTGCGCCAGCTGCGGGACCAGGGCACCACGGTGCTGCTCAGCAGCCACTACCTCGAGGAGGTGGATGCCCTGGCCGACCGCCTGGCCATCATCGACGGCGGCCGGGTGATCGCCGAAGGCACCCCCGCCGCGCTCAAGGGCGCCCTGGGCGGCGACCGGGTGACGTTGCGGGTGCGGGAGTTCAGCGACGAACAGGAGGCGAGCCGGGTGCGCGACCTGCTCCAGGCCTGCCGCGGTGTCCGCCAGGTGGTGGTCAACCGGGCCCAGGGCTATTCCCTCAACCTGGTGGTGGAGGACAGCGGCGTGGTGGAGACGCTGCGGCAGCAGCTGGCCGAAGCCCAGCTGCCGGTGTTCGCCCTGGCCCAGAGCCGCCCCAGCCTGGATGACGTCTACCTTCAGGCCACCGGCCGCACCCTGAGTGATGCGGAACTCTCCGTGGCCGGACGCCGCGACCTCAAGGAGGAACGCAAGCAGTCGATGCGATGACCCGCACCCCCGAATTCCCCATGACCAGCGCCAGCCCCTCCCTGACCCCCCTTCCCGCCGCCAGCGGTGAACCGTCGGCCCTGGCCGAGATCACCCAGGAGACCCTCGCCCTCACCCGCCGCCTGTTCGTCCAGCTGGCCCGGCGTCCCTCCACCCTGGTGGCGGGCGTGCTCCAGCCCCTGATCTGGCTGGTGCTGTTCGGGGCCCTGTTCGCCAACGCCCCGGAGGGTCTGCTGCCTGGCGGCATCAGCTACGGGCGCTTCCTGGGGGCCGGGGTGATCGTGTTCACGGCCTTCAGTGCTGCGCTCAACGCCGGCCTGCCGGTGATGTTCGACCGGGAGTTCGGCTTCCTCAACCGGCTGCTGGTGGCGCCGCTGCGCTCCCGCAGCTCGATCGTCTTCGCCTCGGTGCTCTACATCACCAGCCTCAGCCTGGTGCAGAGCCTGGCGATCATGGGCACCGCGGCCCTGCTCGGCTACGGCTGGCCCGGTGGGGCGGGGCTGCTGCTGGTGCTGGTCACCCTGCTGCTGCTCGTCTTCGCCGTCACCGCCCTCAGCCTCGGTCTGGCCTTCGCCCTGCCGGGCCACATCGAGCTGATCGCGGTGATCTTCGTGGCCAACCTGCCGCTCCTGTTCGCCAGCACCGCCCTGGCACCGATTTCCTTCATGCCCCCCTGGCTGGGCTGGCTGGCGGCCCTGAATCCCCTTACCTTCGCGATTGAACCGATCCGCGCCGCCTACGCGGGGTCCTTCTGCCTCACCGACGTGGTGCTGGTGGCTCCCTACGGATCCCTCACCGCGCTCACCTGCCTGGCCATCCTGGCGGGGCTGGCGGCCGGTCTGTTCCTGCTGATCCGCCCGATGCTGGATCGCAAGCTCACCTGACGCCGCCCTGCCCCGTGTCCCTGCCGCCCCCCCGTCCAGAGCTCTCCAGCCTGTTGCTCGAGGCCATCCGCCGCAGGGATGCCGCCACCGTTGCCCGCCTCACCGGCCAGTGGGCCCACCGCCATGGGGTGACCTCCCTGGAGAGCTTCCGCACCGGCAGCGTGGTCGCTGAGGCGGGCTGGGAGGCCGGCGATTGGCTGCTCCAGCACATGGACGCGGCGATGGCCCCCGCCAGCGTGACCATGGCCGAGGCCTTCGCGGCCCTCGAAGACTCCTTCTCCGGCCCCCCGCAGCCCACCCCGATCACGGCCGCCCCAGCCCCGATCACCGCCATCCGGGCTGTCCCTGAGGCGACGAACCACGAGGGGACCGACCCCGAGGCGACCGCCCCCAGCGCGGAGGCGGAATCCGCCGAGGAGCCAGTCCCCGAACCCGTGGCCGAGGCCGAGGCGCCTGCTGGCCTGTCGGACGTCATCGCCCTGCACCCCCCGACCCCGAGCGCATCGCCGGCTCCGGCACCCTCCACCCTAGCCGACCTGCGCTCCTGGCTCTCCGCGGCACCGCAGCATCGCCGCGCCAGCTGATCCCCTACCCCCGCCCCTGCCCATGGCGTCCTCCCGTCCCCTGCCTGAACGGGCTGCCCTCGGCGGTCGGCTGATCGTCTCGGTGCAGGCCCCCGAGGGTTCCCCGATGCGCGATCCGGCCGTGATCGCGGCGATGGCGGAGGCCAGCCTGCTCCAGGGGGCCGCCGGCGTGCGGCTCGAGAGTCCGGAGCACATCGGCGCCGTGCGTCGCCGCTGCCCGGACGCCCTGATCGTCGGTCTCTGGAAGCGCAGCTTCCCCGGCAGCCCGGTGTACATCACCCCCGGCTGGGAGGAGATCCGCGCCGTCTGGGCGGCCGGAGCCGATGTGGTGGCCATCGATGCCACCGAGCGCCCCCGGCCCGGCGGCCAGGAGCTGGATCAGCTGATCGTCCGGGCCAGGCAGGAGCTGGGGGCTCCGCTGATGGCGGATGTGGACAGCGTGGCCAGCGGGCTGCGGGCGGCGGCCCTTGGCTGCCAGTGGGTCGGCACCACCCTCTACGGCTACACCGAAGCCACCGCCGCGCTGCCACCTCCGGCCTGGGACCTGCTGGGCCCCCTGAGAAGCGATCTGCCCGAAGCGGTGGCCCTGATCTGCGAGGGGGGCATCGCCTCGAAGCAGGAAGCGAGCCGTGCCCTGGGCTGTGGGGCCGATGCCGTCGTGGTGGGAACGGCGATCACCGGTGTGGACCTGCAGGTGGCCGCCTACGTCAAGGCGATGGCCGGCTGAGCCGCAGCCCAGCCGGCCCGTGCGAGCCCCCCGGGGCTCACATCATGCCGGGCATGCCCATACCGCCCATCCCACCCATTCCTCCCATACCGCCCATCCCTCCCATGCCGCCGTCGCCGGCGGGGGGGGCGGGGGGTTCCGGCTTGTCGGCGATCACCGCTTCGGTGGTGATCAGCAGCGAGGCGATCGAGACCGCATCCTGCAGGGCGAGCCGCACCACCTTGGCCGCATCCAGGATGCCGACGGCGAGCAGATCCTCGTAGCTGTCGGTGAGGGCGTTGTACCCCTTGCCCTGGCTGAGCATCTGCTGCACCACCACGTCGCCGTTGGCGCCGGCGTTGATGGCGATCTGGCGGGCCGGGGCCGCCAGGGCCCGCTGCACGATCTCCACCCCGGTGCGGACGTCACCCTCGCAGCGGCTGGCCAGGGCTCCGAGTTCCTCGGTGAGCTGCACCAGGGTGCTGCCACCCCCACCGACGATGCCCTCATCGATGGCGGCCCGGGTGGCGTTGAGGGCGTCCTCGATGCGCAGTTTGCGGTTGCGCAGTTCGGTTTCGGTGGGGGCTCCCACCTTGATCACGGCCACCCCGCCGGCGAGCTTGGCGATGCGCTCGCTGAGTTTCTCGCGGTCGTACTCGGAGTCGGTGGCCTCCAGCTCCCGCTTGATCGCGGCCACCCGATCGCTGACGGCAGCGCGCTGGTCGTCGGACGCCACGATCGTGGTCGTGTCCTTGCTGATCGTGATCCGGTGGGCATGGCCCAGGTCGGCCAGGGTGGCCTTGTCGAGGGTCATGGCCCGGTCCTCGCTGATCACCGTGGCGCCCGTGAGGATGGCGATGTCCTCGAGCATGGCCTTGCGGCGGTCGCCGAAGCCCGGCGCCCGCACGGCGGCCACCTGGAGCACGCCCCGGGTCTTGTTGACCACCAGGGTGGCCAGGGCCTCACCCTCCACCTCCTCGGCCAGGATCACCAGGGGCCGGCCGCTCCTGGAGACGGCCTCAAGCACCGGCACCAGGTCGACCACGGTGCTGATCTTGCGATCGGTGATCAGCAGCAGGGGATTGTCGAAGGCGCACTCGCGCCGGTCCTGGTCGGTGACGAAATAAGGGGAGGAGTAGCCACGATCGAAGGCCATGCCCTCGGTCACCTCCAGTTCGGTGGCCAGGGATTTGGATTCCTCCACGGTGATCACGCCATCGGCGCTCACCTTCTCGACCGCTTCGGCGATCATGCGGCCGATCTCTTCGTCGTTGCCCGCGCTCACCGTGGCCACCTGGCGGATGGCGTCGCCCGCCACGGCGCGGGAGCGCTCGGCGATGCCCGCCACCACCACGGCCGTGGCCTGCTCCATGCCGCGGCGGAGGGCGACGGGACTGGCGCCGGCGGCCACGTTGCGCAGGCCCTCGTGCACCAGCGACTGGGCCAGGACGGCCGCGGTGGTGGTGCCGTCGCCGGCGGTGTCCTTGGTCTTGGAGGCCACCTGCTGGATCAGCTTGGCGCCCAGGTTCTCGAAGGGATCCTCGAGTTCGATCTCCTTGGCGATGGTGACACCGTCATTGATGATGTCGGGGGCGCCGTACTTCTTCTCCAGCACCACGTTCCGACCCTTCGGTCCGATGGTGACCTTCACCGCATCGACCAGGGCATTGACCCCCCGCTCGAGGGAATCGCGGGAGGCATCGGCGAACTGGATCAGTTTGGCCATCGACGGGATCACATCAGGAGCATCCGTCGCAGCGTCCCACAGCGACCCCGCCCCAGGCATCCGCCCCTCGGTGGGGAAAGCCGAATGTCCCGTTCCGAGTCAGCGGCAGGCCCCAGGCGCAGGAGGTACCTTCGATCCATGGAAGACCTGCTGCAGCAGACCCTCGACAGCGCGGCCACCGAATCGGCCCTCGTCCCGAGCACCACCGCCGACGGCATGGTGTTTCTGCTGATCGCCGCCCTGGGCCTGCTGATGGCCCTGGTCTATGTGCCGATCCGCCTGTTCCTCACCCTCACGGCCCGCAGCCGCCGCCTGCGCCTGCTGCAGCGGATCCGCAAGCTGCGCGAAGACCTCGCCCAGCCCCTGGCCCCGGAACCCTGAGCGGCGCTCAGCGCATCACCATGCCGCCATCCACCTGCAGCACCTGGCCGGTGATGTAGGCCGCCGCCGGATCGGCCGCCAGGAAGCGCACCGCCCCGGCCACCTCGCCGGGCTGGCCCATGCGGCCGAGGGGGATGGCGGCAAGGATCGGCTCCTTGTCGAGGTCCCGGGTCATGTCGCTGTCGATGAACCCGGGGGCGACGGCATTCACCGTGATGCCGCGGCTGGCGAATTCGGCGGCGGTGCTGCGGGTCAGGCCGATGACGCCGGCCTTGGCGGCGCTGTAGTTGGCCTGGCCGGGGTTGCCCATCAGGGCCACCACCGAGGTGATGTTGATGATGCGGCCGCGGCGGGCCTTGAGCATGCTGCGGCTGACGGCGCGGGTGCAGAGGAACACCCCGGTGAGGTTGAGGTCGATCACGCTCTGCCAGTCGGCGGTCTTCATCCGCATCAGCAGGCCGTCGCGGGTGATGCCGGCGTTGTTGACCAGCACATCGAGCCGCCCCTCCCGATCCAGCACGGCCTTCACCATCGCCTCCACGGCCGCCTCGTCGGCCACATCCGCCTGATGACCCCAGGCCCGGCCGCCGGCCGCGGTGATCGCCGCCACCACCGCCTCAGCCGCCTCGGGCGAGCGGGCGTAGTTCACCACCACCGTGGCCCCCGCCAGGGCCAGGGACTCGGCGATGGCCCGGCCGATCCCCCGGCTGGCACCGGTCACCAGGGCGACCTGACCGGAGAGGGGAGCGGCGCTGGACATGGGGGCGGGAGCAGGGTGAGGCGATCGTATGCCGTGCGCCGGCCAGGCTCGATCGCTTCAGTCGGCCATCTGCTCGGCGCTCTCCAGGGCCGGGCCGAGCACATCGGCGAAGCGTTGCAGCTGCTCCTTGCTTCCCATCACCACCAGCAACTGGCCGGCCTCCAGGCGAACGTCGCCGCCGGGATTGGTCACCAGCGTCGCCTCCGGCGTGCCGTAGCTGGTGCCCCGATAGGAGTAGGGATTGACCACCGCCGGCGCCGGGGTGCGGATGGCCAGCACCTGGGCGCCGCTGCGGCGGCCGAACTGCATCTCCGCCAGGCTGCGGCCCTGGAGCTCCCCCAGTCGGGTGGTGTCGGCACTGAGCTGGAACTCCTCCACCTCGCAGTCGGAGCCGGCGAGCAGCTCCATGAAGTCGACGGCGAGGGGCCGCAGGGCGGTGGCGGCCATCACCCGGCCCCCGGCCACGTAGGGGCTCACCACCTGGTCGGCGCCGGCCAGGCGCAGCTTGCGGCCCGCCTCGGCGCTGTCGGAGCGGGCGATCAGCCGGCAACGGGGTGCCAGCCCCCGGGCGCTGAGCACCACGTAGAGGTTGGCGGCGTTGCTGGAGAGGGCCGCCACCAGGCTGCGGCAGTGGTGGATGCCCGCCTCCAGCAGGGTCTCGTCGAGGGTGGCATCGGCGAACAGCACCGGCAGCCCCCGCTCCTCGGCCGCATCCCGGCAGCCCTGGTCCATCTCCACCACCAGCAGGGGAACCTTCTCCCGGATCAGCTGGTCGGCGATCTCCTGGCCGATGCGGCCGTAGCCGCAGAGAATCACGTGATTGTTCATGCTTTGGACCCAGTTGCGGAAACGGCGCTCCCGCAGGCGCCGGAAATAGCCGGATTCGGAGAGACCCACCAGGTTCTGGATCGTCAGCTGCACCACCACGATTCCTCCGGCGATGGAGAGCACGGTGATCAGCCGACCGGCACTGGAGAGGGGGTGGACCTCGCCGTAGCCGATGGTGGCGATGGTGATCGCCACCATCCAGTAGCAATCACCCCAGTCCCAGCCTTCGGTGATCCGATAACCGATGGCGCTGGCGTTGACCACCACGACCAGGGCGATCAGGGGGGTGAGCCAGGGCCGGCGCGCCCGGGCGGTGGGGGGACGCTTCCTGCGGGAGAACCACAGGCGACTCATCGGCGTGACTCAGCCCAGGCCGAGGGCCTTGAGCACGTCGTGGCTGGGCAGGTCACGCAGGTGGCCATCGGAACCCAGTCCTTGTACTCCGTCGCGCACCGGCAGGCTGTCGCTGCTGCGACCCAGGGCCACCACCGGGGTGCCGCTGAGCAGGGCCAGTTCGATCGTCACCGGATCGCTGGCCAGCACCACGTCACTGGCGGCCACCAGGGCGGCCCGGCCGGGGATGTCGGCCCCCGGGGCCGGAGTCACCAGCTGGCTTCGCAAGCCGGGAAGGGTGGCGGCGATGTGGCCGGGCAGCTCCTGCCAGGCCGTTTCAGCCCAGTCGCCGGGGCGGCCGGAGGGGGCCAGCAGCAGCATCGGTCCGTCGCCGGCCGGCAACGTGGCCATGGCCTCCTCGATGGAGGTCCGGGGCAGGGCCAGGCGGAAGGTGGCGGCCTCCAGCCGCACCCCGATGGGCTGCAGGTAGGCCTCAAGGGCCTGGGCTGGCCACAGACCCTGGGGCACTTGCACCTTCTCGGTGGCGGAGAAGCCCCCGGCCGCCATCCGGTTGGGGATGTGGCTCATCGAGAGCATCAGGTCGACCTGGCGGCCGGCCGCCAGGTTGATGCAGGCCTGGAAATCGGGCTCCCGCACCGACCCCAGCAGGTTGGCCCAGTCGGCCAGGGTGGCATCGCCGAAGTTGAAGGGGATCACCTTCTCCACCGCCGGCAGCAGTTTCCAGAGAGCGGCCAGCGAGGGGTGGCAGACCACCTGGATCTGGAACCGGAGCTGCTCGGCGGTGGCCGCCACGGCCGGGAGCGCCTGCAGCTGGCTGGCGCCGTCGCCCGGGATCAGAAACAGTGCGCGCATCGGGCGTTCGGTCGGGCGGGCCTCGCGGCCTGATTGTATGGAGAGGACTCCAGTGTTCCGCCCGGGCGGCCCATCGCTTGTGCATTTGCTGATCGCCGCCGCCGGCAGCGGCCGCCGCATGGGCGCCGCCACCAACAAACTGCTGCTGCCCCTGGCCGGACGCCCCGTCCTGGCCTGGACCCTGGACGCCGCCCTGGCCTGCCCGGCGATCCGCTGGATCGGGGTGATGGGCCGGCCGGAGGACGAGGCGGCGATCGGCGCGATCCTGGCTGCGGCCGAGCCCCGCCGGTCCCTGGCCCAGCCGGTGGCCTGGATCGTCGGCGGTGACACCCGCCAGGAGTCGGTGCGGCGGGGCCTGGAGGCCCTGCCCGCCGATGCCGAGGCGGTGCTGATCCACGACGGGGCCCGCTGCCTGGCGGAGCCGGACCTGCTGGAGCGCTGCGCCACGGCCCTGACGCAGGCCATGGTCGAGGGGGCCGGCATCATCGCTGCCACCCCCGTCACCGACACCATCAAGCAGGTGGATGGCCGTGGCGTGATCACCGCCACCCCCGAACGCAGCGGCCTCTGGGCGGCCCAGACGCCCCAGGGATTCGGGGTGGCCCAGCTGCGGGAGGCCCACGGGCGGGCCGAGCGTGAGGGCTGGAGCGTCACCGACGACGCCGCCCTCTACGAACGCCTGGGGCTGCCGGTGCGGGTGCTGGAGGCGCCCCCCTCCAACATCAAGCTCACCACCCGCTTCGATCTCACCATCGCCAGCGCCGTGCTGGCGACCCGCCAGACCTGAGGCCGCCGATGGACAGCGCCGCCCAGCTCGAGACGATCGCCGCCCGCTGGCAGGGGTCCTTCCACAACCGGCGCCAGGTGGCCGCCAACGTGGCCAGGGGAGGCCCGGAAGCGCCCGAGCTCACCCGGGAGCTGCGCACCCTGGTGGTGGAGCGGCTGCCGGCGCCCCAGCTGGGGGAGGTGGTGCTCTACTTCCAGGAGTTCCGCGCCAGTGCCCCCCAGCTGGCCCACCGCCAGCGGGTGGTGGTGCTGCGGCACGACCCGGACCGCAGCGCCGTCCGGGCCGAGCAGCTGTTCTTCCGTGGCGGACCCACCTACGACCGTCCGCCCCTGGCGGCCTCCCTGGTGGCGGACCTGGGGCCGGAGACCTTCGATCGCCATCCGGGCTGTGACCTGTTCTTCGCCGCGGAGCCGGGCCTCGACCGCTTC
Organism: Synechococcus sp. BA-120 BA3; assembly: GCF_034931285.1. NCBI lineage: Bacteria > Bacillati > Cyanobacteriota > Cyanophyceae > Synechococcales > Synechococcaceae > Synechococcus > Synechococcus sp. BA-120 BA3. Next base: position 1,403 of record NZ_JAYGHZ010000288.1, on the reverse strand, counting down.
CGCGCCCGCATGGATCCTGGGGCCTGCCGGTATCAACATCCGGAGGACGGCGAGGTCTGCGCTGAGTTCGAGATGCTCCTCCATCCCGACCAGCTCTGGTACCGGGACCGCAGCCTGCGGCTGGTTGACGGCTCGGTGCGGGGCGAGGTCGACGGCTTCAGCTGGCTGCTGTTCGACCGGGCCGAGGGTGGTCCCGAGCTGCCGGCCCTGGTGAAGCAGCAGGGCGTGTGGCGCGGCAGCTTCCGCCGCTACGACGCCGGCGGTGACCTGCTCGAGACCCTCCCCAGCACGGTCACCATCCGGGTGCTCGAGGAAGCCGGCCACTGGCTGTACCACCAGAGCAACCTTTTTGGTCCCGAGGACGCTCCGCTGCGGCGCATCGAGGCCCGGGGCGAGATCCACTCCGGCCGGGTGTGGTTCGCCAGCGAGCGCTACCGGGGCTGGGCGATGGACCTGCCGGGGGAGCAGCCCGCCGCCGGCAGCCTGCTGGTGATGCACCCCCATGACCCCGCCGACCCCGAGGTGCACGAGATCATCAGCTGCAGCTCCGATGGCCGCCGCCGCTGGCGGGTGGCCCAGATGCTGAAGGAGGGGCGGCTGGTGGGCCGCACCGTCATCGATGAGGAGAGGCTCATGGACGAGGAGAGGCTCACGGGCGACTGACGCGCCCCCCGGCGCCATCGATGAGGCTCAGCCGGCCCCGGTCGCCATCGAGCCGGGCCCGCACCCCCAGGGGCAGGGCGGCATTGACGTCGCCGTGGCCCACCGGCAGGCCCGCCAGCACCGGAATCCCCAGATCGGCCGTGCGCTCCCGCAGCACCTGCTCCAGGCTGAAGCGGGAGCCGTCGCCTTCGGGGTCGGTGGGATCGCCGCAGCCCTCGAAGCTGCCGAAGCCGAGGCCCCCCAGCCGCTGCAGGGCGCCGCAGAGGCGCCAGTGGGTGAGCATCCGCTCGATCCGGTAGGGCGCCTCGCCCACGTCCTCGAGGATCAGGATCGCCCCGTCCAGGTCCGGCAGGTGCGGGGTGCCCAGCAGGTGGGTCGCCACGGTGAGGTTGGCGGCCAGCAACGGCCCCTCCGCCTGGCCGCCCACCCAGGGCTCCCCCTCGAGATCGGCCAGGGGTTCGCCGAACAGCAGGGCCCGCAGCCGCTCCCGGCTCCAGGCCGGTTCGGCGGCCAGGGTGGTCAGCAGGGGGCCGTGGATGGCGCCCCCCTGGCCCGTCGCCAGCCGGTGCCACAGCAGGGAGGTGACATCGGAGAAGCCCAGCAGCCAGCCGCCGGCCGCCTCCAGCGGGCGCTCCAGCAGCCGGGCCGATCCCCAGCCCCCCCGCACACAGGCCAGCAGGGCCGCCGGCGGCTCCGGGTCGTTGTGCGGTAGCAGATCTCCGGCCCGCTCGGCGTCCCTG